>JBAXYX010000040.1:0-19114 GCA_041670625.1 Lentimicrobiaceae bacterium
ACTAAAATGATTCACACTAAAGTTAATGAGCTGCTATTTAATCAAGCTACGACCTGTTTAAGCTGCAACTGAGTAAACTACAATGAGTCAAATTAAATGCAGTCAAGCAAAACATAATAAAGCTAAACTTAGCCAATTTAAATTAAATCAAGCTACAATGTCTTTTGAAAGTAGAGCACTTTGCCGTAGATACTTATTTTGTTGATCACTAACTGCCAAATGACCTCATGCTAATTATTTCCAAAATCTGCAATGGCTGTATCTTTACACATAAGTCGATTGCTGATAAATGCTTCTTATATTTGATACATCAACAGATGCAAATAAGGTTTCTAAACTTGGCGAAGTTAATAGTTCATGAATATTTTGTAAGACTGAAGCTTCAATAGGCAAGGCGATAGAACATGATGAAGCCAATGGCTCTTGAAATCCTCCCACACTTAATGCTTTGCCTGATGCAAATAAGGTTTCTACACTTGGCGAAGCTGATAGGTTATGAATGCTTTCAGGCCTGATACTTCCTCAGATGTTGTGGTAAAGTTTGGACGAAGCCATCAACTCATGAATACTTTTTATACCTGATCTTTATTACTGAATTAAGACATAAATGCCTGAGTTTATTTTTCAAACATGAAGAAAGCCTTATATTTGTGTCATAAATAAACCAAAGCTATGCTTCCTGAATCTGATCACCTGTTAAAAATAGTACAGACCAAAATGCCCTTTGGAAAATATAAAGGAGTGTTACTGTGTAATCTGCCGGTTTCATATCTCGAATGGTTTCAAAGAAAGGGGTTCCCCGAAGGTAAGCTTGGAGGGTGGCTGCATACGGTTTATGAAATTAAGCTCAACGGACTGGAGTACCTTTTAAATCCATTGAAGGATAAGACGTTATTATGATAAAACCGGCTTCATTAAAGACCATAAAACAGGAACTGTCTCTTCTGTCGAATCAGGAAGTGATCCAGATGCTGTTAAAATTAGTACGGCACCGGAAAGAAAATAAAGAATTGGTTTCATTTATACTGTTTGATTCAAAGGATGAAGCTTCCTATATCCGGCAGATGAAGCTTGACATGGATGAGTTAATGAAACCGGTTACCCGATCAAATTACGCCACTTCACTTAAATATATCCGCAGAGTCCTCAGAAATACTAAAAAGATTGCCCGGTATTCCACGCATAACGAGATGGAAGTAGAGCTGTTAATGCACTTCTGTAGTATCCTGAAAAGTAAAAATCTACCGGTAAAAGAAGTAAAGGGCTTATCTAAGATGTGGGACCGATGCATCCAGAGCATACTAAAGGCTATATCAACTTTACACGACGATTTAAAATACGACTACCAAACAGAGCTGGATACTCTGCTCAGGGATATCTAATCACGTTATAGTAATATGTTCAAGAATCAGAACTGTCTGATTGTTACTGTTGATACTCCTGTATTATTCAGTTACTTTTTCGCATTCAAGACCCAGAGCTGTCTGATTGCCATGTTAGATACTGCTGTATTATTCAGTCGCTTTTCCAGGTTCAAGAACCAGAGATGTTTGACTGTTACTGTCGATACTCCTGGTTTATCAGTTGCTTTTTCGCATTCAAGAACCAGATATATCTGATTGCTGTTCAGGATATCTGGGGGGTGAGATGTTTGATCTGGAGGTACCTCAAGTCTGTATGATTGCCATCTCATTATTCAGGGCAGGTATTGAATGTTTGTTTTCTCAAACGCAAAATAACTACTTTTGCGCTTTTATTAAGCGCTGTTATGAAACAATCTATATTTCTGTCCTTATTTGTGCTTATGGTGATATCAGTGACAGGTCAGAATATTCAGTTGCATTATGATTTAGGTAAAGACCGCAAGTACCCTACTTCCACAGTTGAATTCTTTAAGCCTGACAAATGTGGAAGTACGTTCATGTTTGTGGATATGGATTATAATATAGGTGAGATCAAAGGCGTGAGCTCTGCTTATTGGGAAATTGCCAGGAGTGTTAGTTGGTGGAAAGGCCCGCTGGCTGCACATGTTGAATACAACGGAGGATTTCTGCAATGGGAAGCAGATTCCCTACGCGGGGTTGCACAGATTGATGATGCCTGGCTTGCCGGTGTTGATTATATTTATAATAATGAAAGTTTTACCAAAGGTTATACTCTTCAATTACTTTACAAATATATCCGCGATAAACACAATGCATCCTTTCAGGTAACCGGGGTATGGTACCTATACTTCCTGAAGAACAAAATGACTTTTGCCGGTTTTGCTGACTTCTGGAAAGAGGATAACCTGTTTATGGAGAATTCTCTTACCTCCGAAACTCATTACGTGTTCATGACTGAACCACAATTATGGTATAACTTTACCCCACACTTAGCAGCAGGCACAGAATGGGAACTTAGCAATAACTTCGCTGGTGTAAAGGGCTTCCAGTTTAATCCTACCATTGGTATCAAGTGGACTATTGAATAGTTGTTCTTCAGGGTCTCCCGGTGTTAAACGAATGGGTGGAGCAGTCTTAATCCGACTGATGAGTTAAGTTTCCTGATATTATAGGAATTATTGAAATAGTATTAAGTGGACTATTGTGGTAGTATCAAGTGGACTATTGAATATTTTTCTGAGATGAACACCCTGAAATAGTTGGTGCATACCCAAAGCTTTAAGTGGACTATTGAATGTTTTTTCTGTACCGTATTGCTGATTGAAAGATTATGCCTCAAAGCCTTATGTGCGTAATGACGCATGGATTTACTACCCACAATAACTGATCATGCATGAGTTATTTAACCAAGTAGCCCGGGCGAGTCACTAATATTCGATTCTAAAGGAGATATCGTATGCCGAAAGCTTCCAAACTAATGGTGAATCAGTGCATTAGGAGTGTTTTTTTATATATGCATGTTGCTATCAGAAAAATAGTCACTAAGATGTTGATAAATAGACAATTGCATCAAATAACCTTAAGTACTGATTATTTTCTTAAAAATCAAAACAGGTAAATAATTGAGCTCATCCCTGAACCGAACAGCAAAGTTTTAAACTATGCTGAGTTCAGGGATGTATGGTTGAAAATGCCGCGGCAGGTGTTAGTTGCTTTTACTCTTTTGACTTTTGACTTATGATGAAATCTTTTCAACAGCGAGTTCGTAGTGCTGATTTGCCCGGTTAATGACTCTAGAAGCCCAGAATCTTCTGAAGGTGGTGGGACTTAACGTTGAATATCGCTTTCAAATCGTTGATCTTCTGTACTACAGCAGGATCAGGCTGTAACACGGAAGTATCAAAACACCCGGTTAGTGACTCTAATACCCCAGAATCTTCTGAAGATGGTGGGACTTAACGTTGAATAGCGCTTTCAAATCGTTGATCTTCTGTACTACAGCAGGATCAGGCTGTAACGCTGATGTGTCAAAACGCCTTGCAGATGGATTATCAGCAGATGGATTAACAGTAGATGGTTTCTTTTTAAGTACTGCTGAAATCATCAGGTTCTTGGGGGTATGCTCAGTGGCAATAAACTCCGCAATATTAGTCTTGTATCCATAAGCTTCCAGCGTTAGTGCCCTGATGGTGTCCGTTACAATCTCAGCCTGTCTTTCAGCAAGGATGCCAAATTGCGTGATATCGGCCAGCACACCGGTGGTTTGCATGTCCCTGCGCACTTGTTTATGACAGCATGGGGAACATAAAATAATTTCAGCACCAGCTTTTATACCTCTGTAAATTGCTTCGTCAGTTGCTGTATCGCATGCATGCAGCGCAATCAGCATTTCAATAGGAGGGAGGTTTGTAGTTTCAATAGCACCTTCCTTGAATGACAAGCCCTTAAACCCGGCTTCGTCAGCAATAATGTTGCACTTGTCGACTAGCTCTTTGCGGAATTCAACACCGGTCATCTCAACTTCCTGCTTTAATTGATTGGTTAGATAGTCGTATAAAGCAAATGTAAGGTAACCTTTCCCCGAACCCATATCAGCAATATGTACCAAAGGCGGGAGCTTAACCTCTTTGATAATTCCTTCGATGATTTCAATATACTTGTTGATCTGTCGGTATTTATCCTGCATATCAGGTCTGACTTTGAACTCACTGTTCAGAATGCCAAGAGCTTGCAGGTAATGGTTTTTAGTAGTGGTAATAGGCCGTTGCTTTACTTTATCGTGCTGCAGCGTAGGGGAATCAGTAGATGCAGCAGGCTTCTTTAATAAGGTAGAATTGCCTTTTTTGTTGATCAACAGGTGATAATTGGCTGTCGTTGAAGTAAGGTAACCCTGCATAAAACTCACTTCCAGCAGCCTTACTATCTCATTCCCGGCTTCCTCAAGCTCCAGGTTTCTGGTGATATCACGTGTTTTGTAACGATCAACAAAGGAAAGCAGCAGATGCTCTTTAATCAGTACCGGCTTAACATATACATTGTTAAGGTCGGAGGTGTTGCTTCTCTTATTACTGAGCGTTAGCTTAATGAAACTGTTATCAGTGACGCTCTGTTTTAATAGTGTAATAAATGCCTGGATATTATCAGTTGTGGAATTCATTGAGAATGGAATTAATAGGTGAAGGGTTGCTTTATTGGTATCTCAGTTTATTGACTCATGCACAAGTTGTTCTTATCAGGAATGCTAAAGAGGCCAAAATAAGTATAAGGATATGTTTGTTTCTTTTGTTTGGCTTCCGTGAAAGCTTCAACCTGTTTATGCATAAGATGGTTTAACGTATAAATGGTTCAGTTTGCTTTAGTTAACTTCAGTTTACTCAGATTACTTCATTTTACTTCAGTTAACTTCGATTTACTTCGGATAACTTCAGTTTACTTCGGTTTACTTCGGTTAACTTTGGTTTACTTCGGTTTGTCTCAGTTTATTACGGATTAGTTCGGTTAACGTCGGTTCACTTCAGATTACTTCGGTTAACGTCGGTTTGCTTCAGTTTGATTTAGCTCACTTCGGTTTGCTTCAGTTCTCTTCAGTTCGTTTAGTTCACTTCAGTTCACTTCATTTTTCTTAGATGACTTCGGATTACTTTAGTTTGCTCTGATTAACTTTGGTTTATTTCGGTTTGTCTCAGTTTACTACGGATTAGTTCGGTTAACGTCGGTTAACTTCTGTTCACTTCGGTTTACTACGGTTCACTTCAGTTTACTTCGGTTGAGGTTATAGCAATAATTAAATTAAAAAGACCTTGTGGAAGCGGCATTTTAAAACTCTATTTTGTCTATATTTTTCTAATTGCATAACCAAAGTTATAGAACACAGTAACAACGTTTTGTAATGCTTATAAGTTCTAACTAATTTTAAATGATTCTTTAGTTTACGTCTGTAGGCCTGTCGGGAAATGACATTACCGACAAATGTACGACCCGACAAATGTACGACCCGACAAATGTACAACCCGACAAATGTACAACCCGGCAAATGTACAACCCAACGAATGTACAACCCAACAAAGGTACAACCCTGCAAAGGTACATCAAAAATAAGGATGGGCTATCAAGTGCTTCTGTCCCATTCTGACGAAAAGCACGACGACCAACCCGACCAGGCCTTTGATACCTTCACTCCGGCTCTTGGTCGGTTGTCAGGCTATTTTGCTTTACTTGACGATCAGCTTTCTCACGAAAGTGGACTTTTTTGCAATGATTTCGCACAGATAGATACCGGGGTGCAGATCATTGATGCTAATGACTTCTGATGAATTGACGGATCCCTCTTTAACCGGTATCCCTTCGCAAGTATATAATCTGTATGTGATGACTTCGCTCAAACCTTTGATAGTAAAAAGATCTTGTGCCGGATTAGGATACAAACTGACTTGAGTTACAGGTTGTTCTTCCAGTGAGTTAATGACCTCTTCACAATCTTCACCATCCCATGCAGGCCCTGCGTATAATGGGTTAAAGAATGTATCCATACTGTTATCCTGATAGCACCTTAAAGGCCCATCATAGGATAAATCAAGTGTAGGGAACATTAATGACGTATTGCCTATCCCTTCTATAACATGATTTCCGAATTCAATGATTATGCCATCACCGCAGGTAATATGCTGTATTTTCCTTTCCTGGCCGTTTACCATGATGGAGCCGGTAGAATCAATGATCATTTTGAGCGGTGCACCGGAATGTGTTGTATAATAACCCAGGACAATGGTATCTCCTGCTTCTGCGCCGAAGTCATAGAGCAGATGGAAACCGCCATCCTTAAAAAAGAAAACACTATCGTTCTGTTTATACATATAGTGATAAACTTTGCTGGCAGGAGTCTGTTCATAATCCTGTTCAAGCAGTTTACTACACATAATGCCATTGATGGCTGTATCTGAAACGGCAGAGATGGTTTTAAAGACAGAGAATTCCGGATTCACTGTACCAAGCGTATAATGCCACAAAGCGCCGTCAGAAGCAAATGGGTCAGTTACTGCTGAAACACCGCATAAGGCAAAATCAGTAACCTGAAGACCGAAAGTCGTTTGCAACCCTTCGAAATGTATCCAACCAAACAATGTTTCATCAGGAGCATTAAGTTTAAATCCAATATAACCATAATCACATTCTCCTATAACGGTGTCAAAGGGCGGCATAATGTAATTTTCATGAATATAGAGCTGCATGAGCAACGAATCAGTTTCACTCCAGTCTAAAGACGATGAGACTGATTCTCCGGTTTCTAAATTATGAGCCCGATCAGCATGCTCTTCAGTTGTTATAAGCTTAAGGTCGTTATTGAGGATGACGATTGAGGTGGTCATCCGTATGTCGTTACCGCCCATAAAAACTGTTTTAATGCTGAATTTTACATCAGAATTATGGTCATCATCAATATCCAGAACAAGATATTGATAATAAATATTTCCGAATCCCATATTGATAAGAGAATCAGGCACCAGGTCAGTGTATCTGATATTCTTTCCGCTTGTTTGTCCTGCTGTGATGGTATTCTGTCCATTAACTGCCATAGACAAAATAAATACAAGTGAAGTAATTAAACCAGTCCTTAGCATATTTTCTGAATTTTAGTTCAGTCAAATATACAAAAACATTTAGCACTAATTCCATAGATGAATCAATTAAATAGGTTTTAATGGATTAATGGAGTAAAATGCATAGAGGCTAACGTTGAAATCTATCTTACATTTCCTGATAATGATGCAGGGTTACCTTATGGATTGAAGTTGCAGTCAAGCTATACAGGTTCAGGTTGACGGATGCCTTCAAAGGTCAAGATTGAAAGATTGCTTTAAAGTTTCAGGTTGAAAGGTCGCTTTTCAGGCTATAGCTGTAGGAATGCCTTGCCAGTTCAGGTTTAAGAATGCTTTGCAGGTATAGGTTTAAGGATGGATTCAAAGGTTAAAGTGGCGTGCTTGCTTTAGAGGCAACTTAATATTGATTATTAAAAAGCTTGTATTAACTTCCGGCTTGCACAGATTAATGAGTGCATCAAGCATGAGCCCTAAAAAGTTTAAACCTGTTTATGCATAAGATGTTTTTATGCAAAAGCAGGTTTGTACAAATAAGATAAGAGTAATAGTAATAGTTCAATCCAATTACTTTTGTGGAGCTGGCGGGAAAGTGCCCCTTCGCATCCATTGTTAGCGTTATTGCTTCAGTTCAATGTCCAAAATGTAACAAGGTGAACCAATTACAGGCAAACTTTTTTGAAGATGCACTGATAGAGGAAGGCAGTCGATTGTGGCCTAAAAATGACTTGTGTGAATGTTTGAACTGTGGTTTAAAGTTCAATGTAAGTCAAGTTCGTAAAGAAATTGAAAAACAAGCAAATAGAAATATATTATTTGAATAACCTTAAAAACGCAAAAACCGATGGAATCAAAAAACATTCCGACTGAAAAGTATTCCTTAGTCTTCTTGGAGGCTGAAAGACATCTGGAAAGAGATCCAGTTATGAGGGATATGTTACAAGAAAACAAATATGTAGAAGAATTTGCTGATCTGGTTAAAGAAATTGACAATCCGAGACCAGTCTGTTATGCAACATTTGTTTAAGCAAAGTTCAACAATATTAATAAAATGAGCAGCCTTAGGCTGCTTTTTTTTTGTTCTTTTAATTTTAATTTGCTTCATCATATAGTTGTGTAAAAATATTTATTCTTTTATAATGCCATAATGGATGGGAAACTTCCTTCATTCATTATGTGAAATGGAATACAGATATAAAGTATACAAATTGAATCCAAGAAAGTAAATTCTAAAAATGTGGAATATTATGGGCTATAATATGATAAATGTGAAAAAATATAGCTTCGGTTTTGTGATTTTTCTTTATCTGCATCACTAACTTCCTACTTAGCAGACCTTTAAGATCATGCAAATTATTTTTTTATCCAATTAGAAATCTAATCCAGATAGATTATTACATATTAAAATAGAAATGAAAATTTAAGCTTATTTTAATGTCTAAAGTGAGTAACATGTAAATATCAATTTGTAAGTTTGATGCATCAAGCCAAAAGTTAGACACAATGTCGTGAATGTGAAAGCGAAAAGCGACGATAAATAATAATAAAGTAGCTGATTTCAATTATCGAAAAATTGAGAGATTACTAAATAAATTTCTAACCATTCAAACTTAAAACAAAAATGAAAAAGTCATTTCTTATTATTGCTAATCAGTGCTTGCTACTAACGTTACATTAATATCCTGTAACAAAACTGATGAATCATCAGTAAAAACCATGGAAAGATCATCTATAAGTCACATAAAGGCTTATGGCCCAGAGTACATTGGCTATGCTCAAAACAATAGTAGTGAGCGTGCTTTGCAAATCTGGACTTCCATTCCTCATAAACCATCAAAAGATTGTTTGGAAGGATGGGGTATTTGTGATTTTGTTCTATTTCCGCAATTTTGGGGTGGAATACCCATAGATGCCATATCAATGCCTGTTTCTTCAGAATTTAATGGAGGCAGTCTCAATATTTTTATCGCAGAAGATGTATCTCGTTATACTAAAGAGGAGTTAGCATTGGAAGTTGAACAAGATGTATATTCTCAAGATCCGCAATCAATCAATGATAAATCTTTTAAAGTACCTGCTGGTATTTACGAGTATGACGAATCATTAGGACAATACGGTGGTTATACGATCACAATTGTTAAATTATAAAGAATAAAAATAAAGGATTGGGAAATATTAATTTCTCAATCCTTTAAAAATATAAAGGGACATGAAATATTTTATCGGAGGTTTATTTATTATATTTAATTTGTGCTCTTTTGCGCAAGAAAGGGACCAGTCTATCCAATTAGTGATGATAAATGATTCATTGCTAAAAGAACTAATCAATCAATCAGGTAAAGATTATAATTTGGTAGTAAACTACACTGGCTGGTGTAAACCATGTGTAGCATCCCTCCCTAAATTGATTGAATTGTCATCTAAATATGCAAACGTTGAAACCTTTTTTATCAATCCTGATCCATTAAAATATGACTATCTTATAAAGAGATATTTAGCTAAACATCCTGAAATAAAAAAGGGTTATGTGCTTGATGATAGTTATAAGGGGGTTTGTAAAAAGCGATATTTAGCTTTTCAACATCAAATTTATCCTCAATATGCGGGTCATATTGGACTTCCTTCTATTTACATTATGAATAAGAATTTTGAGACAGTTGAATTAATAGTTGGAAGTGATTTTAGTAAATTAGAGGATTTCTTATCAACAAAAGGCATTGCACATTAATTTTTTTCAACTATAGATGTAAAAGGCTTGCCATCGGCAGGCCTTTTTTATAGTGCGATTACTCACATCATTGATATAGACCGTTTGTCGATGGATATCGACATCCTGAATCTTAAATAAACGTAATTCCTGTCCTGGTCTAACTAGTAAAAAGAATTGGAACATACTGGCAAGAAATAACTGAGGGTCTGCTTTTGAAATATATTGTAGATACAACTTTATGTGATCATCAAAAAATGGTCTGGCAGCATTGTCTTTTATTTTGCTTGCTTTTGGTGGGTTTTCAAAAGGCAGAACTTTTATCAGTTTCTTTGACAGGAAGAATTCAAAAATCGAAGTTAGAATCTGACGGTATTTCTTTATTGTTGCCCTATCAAGTTTCTTTACCTGTATAAGGTAGGTGAAGTAATTTACGATAATCTCATTATCAATTTCTGAGATTAGTTTTTCAATATGGCCGTTTTTTTCAAGCCACATACAAAAAAGCCTTGCTTTTGTTTTTTCGCGTCCCCACGCAAAAAAAACCTTCAGACAAAAACAGACAAAATCAACCAACTTTTAATTTATCAAACCCCCTGGAAACTAGAGTTTTTTGGGACTTTGTGGAGCTGGCGGGAGTCGAACCCGCGTCCAAACAAGCAGCAATAGTGCTTTCTACATGTTTAGCTTTCTATTGATTGTCGGGTGCCGGTTGGGAAAAAGCCACCCTGCCGTTACCGTATCTCTTTTGATTTTCGAGTAAACACCAGAGCCTTGTTTACCTTATAGTGGCGTTTGTGATGCTCCTGACGGGACGCAGCCACTCAAAGCTTCCCGGGGAGCAGAAAGCGGCTTAATCTTAGATTAAGCGGCTAACGCGTAATTGTAATCGTTGCCAGTTATTGGCTGTGTGAATTGGGATTTACGGGTCACTCTCACAACACCCGACATGCTTACATTACCACTTCCTTGCTGTCAAAACCGGTCAGCCCCGTAGTAAAGTATCTGACTACAAAGGTACAAAAATAATGCCAATGTTTTCAATTATTAACTCATTTTTCAGCATTCAGCAGTCAGCAATCAGCCATCAGCAGTCAGAACTAAGAATGAAATACAAAAAAACGAAGAACTCACAACTCATCACTCACCACTCACGACTCATCACTCACTATTCAGCAATCAGCAGTCAGCAGTCAGCAGTCAGCAGTCAGCAGTCAGCAGTCAGCAGTTAGCGTTCAGCGCTCAGCACTAAGAACCAAGAACTAAAAACCATGAACTAAGAACCAAAAACTAAGAACCAAAAACCAAGAACTAAGAACTAAGAACTCATCACTCACTACTTAAAATCTAGCTGTATTTAATGACGTCCTGCAGGGTAATTACATTGTCGCAGAGGATGGCCAGGCGTTCTACTACATTGCGTAGCTCCCTGATGTTGCCGGTCCATTTTTTCTGTTGGAGTTGAAGGATGGCTTCTTCCTCAAAACGCATTTTCGGTTTCCCGTTTGCCTCACATATTTCAGTGATAAAGTGGTTAACCAGTAAAGGGATGTCTTCTGATCGTTCGTTGAGGGTGGGCACATGGATGACTATCACACTTAATCGGTGGTAGAGGTCTTCACGAAAGTTCTTTTTTTGTATCTCTTCTTTCAAATTCTTATTGGTAGCGGCAATTACCCTTACATCAACCGGGATTTCCTTTTCACCACCAACGCGCATGATTTTATTTTCCTGCAGTGCTCTGAGGACTTTAGATTGGGCTGCCAGACTCATATCACCTATTTCGTCAAGGAATAAGGTACCTCCTGTTGCTTGCTCAAATTCTCCTTTACGCTGCCTGATAGCTGAAGTGAAGGAGCCTTTTTCATGTCCAAAAAGCACACTTTCAATTAGTTCACCCGGAATGGCTGCACAGTTAACTTCAACAAAAGGTCCGGCAGAGCGGTTGCTAAATTCATGCAACCAACGGGCTACCAGTTCTTTCCCTGTGCCATTGCTTCCGGTAATCAATACCTTGGCATCAGTGGGGGCTACTCTTTCAATCATCGTCCTTATTTCCCTGATTGGTTCTGAATCGCCAATCATGTCGTAGGTTTTGCTCACTTTACGCTTTAGCACCTTTGTTTCTTTAACAAGGCTGGACTTCTCCATTGCATTGCGGATAGTGATAAGCAGCCGATTCAGGTCAAGTGGTTTGGCGATGTAGTCATAGGCTCCTCTCTTGATGGTGTCAACGGCTGTTTCAATATTGCCGTGGCCTGATATCATGACCACAGGGGTATCATAGAGTGCCAGTAGTTTGTCAAGTACTTCTATACCATCCATCTGAGGCATTTTAATATCACACAGAATCAGGTCGAATTTCTCGGTTGTAGCAATCTGAAGAGCCGTAGGTCCATCAGGGGCTTCATCAATCTGGTAGCCTTCATATTCAAGTATTTCCCGTAAGGTGCCTCGAATATTCTTCTCATCATCAATAACCAGTATACGTGCCATTCTTATTATATTTATTCTTTATAAAAAAGCCATTTCCATAATTCGGCATACGTTACTTTCTTGCCATACATAAGTATGCCGGTTCTGTAAATCCTGCCTGCCATCCATACAGCCGCAACAAATGAAATGATCAATACTCCCATTGAAAGAGCGATTTCCCAGTAGGGTACCCCAAACGGAATACGTACCATCATGATAATAGGTGATGTGAACGGAATGATGGAAAACCAGAAAGCTACAGGGCCTTCAGGATTATTCATTACAAACGGGGCAACCACAATTGCCAGTATCAATGGTATGGTAACAGGCATCATGAATTGCTGTGTATCCGTTTCACTGTCAACCGCTGAACCAATGGCAGCAAACATGGCAGCATAAAGCAGGTAACCGGCAAGGAAGAAGAAGAGAAACGATGAAATCATTACTCCATAATCAATCGTTGAAAGAGCTTCTACAATGGACGAAACCGAATCCTGAGGTGCTTGTTCCTGTTGCAGGCTGGCAGTGTTCATATCATTCGGCAACCGGCTCCCGGTTTCAAATGATTCTGTAGTCTGAACCTGCTTGAACAAATCAGGCATGAATGACTGAAATCCCAATACTATAGCCAGAGTCAGGAAAATCCACAGCATAAACTGAGTAAGCCCTACCATTGCAACCCCTACAATTTTACCCATCATAAGCTGGAATGGCTTTACTGACGATATAATGACTTCAACTATCCTGCTTGTTTTTTCCTCAATAATCCCCTGCATTACTTGCGAACCAAACATGAAGATAAAGAAATAGATCAGGATACCTGAAAACATTCCAATGCCCATGCTTGCTTCGGCAAAGCTCTTCTGTTCCTTACCTTCCTCCTTTATTTGGATTGATGTGAGACTTATTTCTGTTTTGATATTCTTAAATATTTCACTGCTTTTGATGCTCTCAGGTGTTATAGAATCACCCGATGCTTTCATTGCAGCAGGATTGTTTTTACTTATTTCCTTAAATATTTCAGCGCTAAGCTTTTGCTGCTCCACCTCTTTTGACATCACATTGCTGATATAGCTTTTTAACGCCACACTAACCTGCTTTTTGCTGTATATCATAGCCGATGAAGGGATTGCAACTGAAGTGCGGGGAATATACAATAGTGCATACCCTTTTTGGTCAGACAGAGATTTCTTGGCTGTCTCCAAATCCGTATAGATTTGTTCAAAAACAAACTGATCAGAGTTCTCAAACTTCTCTAAAAACCACCCTGTTTCATCCAATACCATTACCTTCTTGGTCTCATCCGACATCTTCGACAGGTATCCGGGTACAATGAACAGTGCAGCCATAAGTATCGGACCCAGCAAGGTCATGACGATAAACGACTTTTTCTGAACCCTTGAGAGATATTCACGCTTAATAACAAGGAGTATTTTGTTCATAGCAGTATTAGTTGTTAATGGAAGGATCTGATTTAACGGTTTCAATAAAGATTTCATTCATAGTAGGAATGATCTCATTGAGGCTTTGTATGGTAACATAAGGCAGCAAACCTGACAGTAGCTCATTGGGCTTGCTTCCTTTAGGCAGCCTTATCACGCTGTTGAAACCTGAATCAACAGGCTCACTGCTGATAAGCTCAACACCTGATGGCAATATGGATTGAATAGCGACATCAGTTGCCTCATGAGTTACACTGAAAGTATTTGTTTTATACTTGTTTTTAATGTCCTTCATACTCCCATCAAGAATTTTAAATGACTTATTGATCAGAGCAATATTATCGCAGAGTTCTTCAACTGATTCCATGTTGTGAGTTGAAAAGATGATGGTGCTACCGTTCCGCTGCAGGGTCAGGATTTCCTCTTTCAGCATATTGACATTGATAGGATCGAAGCCGCTGAACGGTTCATCAAAAATCAAGAGTGCGGGTTCATGGATAATGGTAACTATAAACTGCACCTTTTGCTGCATCCCTTTTGATAGTTCCTCCACTTTTCTGTTCCACCAACCTTTTATTTCAAACTTCTCAAATAGTATCTTAAGCTTCCTCAGGGCATCCTGTTTGCTAACCCCTTTTAGTTGGGCCAGGTAAAGAGCCTGTTCACCCACCTTCATCTTTTTGTATAATCCGCGTTCTTCAGGCAGATAGCCTATCATCTCGATGTGCTTTGGGGCGAGTTTCTCATCATTAAAAAACAGTTCCCCTTCATCAGGGCCGGTAATTTGGTTTATAATTCGTATCAGTGAAGTCTTACCGGCTCCATTAGGGCCTAAAAGTCCGAATATACTTTGCCTGGGAATATCTATACTTACATTACTGAGGGCAGTATGATTAGCATATTTCTTAGTGATATTACGGGCTGAAAAGATAATCATGCGATTAATTTATGGAGTGATTAATTATTTTGAACAAAAGGGGATGATGTTTATAGCGCCCATCTACCCCCTCTTTAATTCTATATCATGAATACAAAATTATTGAAAATACTCTTTCATTCTATCGAAGAAGGATCTGTCTCTTGATCCGGGATTAGGAATAAAGTTTTTTGAACTCTTTAAATTCTCCATGATTTCTCGTTCTTGCGCTGAAAGGTTCTTTGGTGTCCATACATTGATATTTATCAACTGGTCGCCCTTTTCATAGCTATTTAATGAAGGGATTCCCTTACCTTTAAGCCTGAGGACTTTACCACCCTGAGTGCCCGGCTCTATTTTAATTCTGGCTTTGCCATCAATAGTAGGAATTTCAATAGTGGTACCCATAGCAGCATCAGGGAAACTGATATAGTGATCGTACAGGATATTAATACCTTCACGCATCAGGTCAGGATCTTGTAACTCTTCAATCTGCACAATAAGATTACCGGGAACGCCACCTCTTGGGGCCGCATTCCCTTTTCCACTAACCGACAGTTGAATACCATCAGTTACTCCTGCAGGGATATTGAGGCTTATGACTTCTTCATCCTTCACGGTACCACTACCACCGCATGTTTCACATTTTCGGGTGATAGTTTTCCCTTCTCCGCTGCAATAGGGGCAGGTTGATGAAGTTTGCATCTGACCAAGGAAGGTATTGGTTACCCTGGTTATCTGCCCGGTGCCGTGGCAATGGGAGCATGTGCTAAATGATGACCCGTCGGCCGCTCCGGTACCTTTACAGGTTTTACATGGAACGAGTTTATTGACTTTTATTTTTTTCTCTACTCCTGTAGCAATTTCTTTGAGTGACATTTTGACCTTAACACGCAAGTCAGTTCCTTTACTAACCCTGCGACGGGCACCTCCACCCTGGTTGAAACCACCAAAACCACCACCAAAAGCACTTCCGAAAATATCGCCAAACTGGCTGAATATATCGTCCATGCTCATGCCGCCACCAAATCCGCCGCCTGCCGGTCCGCCTCGTAAGCCGTCATGCCCGTACTGGTCATATTTTGACTTTTTCTCCGGGTTGCTTAATACCTCATAGGCTTCAGCAGCCTCTTTGAATTTATCCTCTGCCTCTTTGTTACCGGGATTCCTGTCAGGATGAAATTGCAGCGCCATCTTCCGGTATGCTTTTTTGATTGCTGCTTCGTCGGCATCCCTCGATACGCCTAGTATTTCGTAATAATCTCTTTTAGCCACTTTTCCGCTTTCTTGTATTAATTACCAACAACCACTTTTGCAAACCTGATTACTTTACCATTAAGGGTGTATCCTTTCAGGGTTACATCAAGCACCTTGTTCTTTTGATTTTCCGAAGCTGCCGGTACATTGGCTATTGCTTCATGATAATCAGTATCAAAAACCTGCCCCATTGCATCTATTTCAGCTAACCCTTTTTGTGACAAACTGTTTTTAAACTTGTCATATATTAACAGGGTGCCTTCTTTTAAAGGTTCTATCGTTTGAACGGTTTCAAAAGCAGCTATTGCTCTTTCAAAATCGTCAAGTATGGTCAGCAAGTCAGTGATTACATCAGCTGAGGCAGTTTTACTTAATTCAATCTTTTCCCTCAATACCCTCTTTCTGAAATTATCAAACTCTGAATACAAACGAAGGTATTTCTCATTCATTTCATCGTATTTCTTTTGCAGATCGGCAATCTGCTGAGTGGCTTTATCTTCTTTAGCGGCCTTTGTTTCATCCTCAATTTCCTGAGCTTCTTTCATTTCTTCTTTAACCTCTTCCCCTGTAATTGGTTCAGAAGTACCCTTGTATTCATTAATATTTTCAGGCTTTTTCTTACTTTGTTTCATGATTACAATTTATTAATAGCTATCAAACAGCTAACACCTTGAAAGTGCTCTACAAAATGTTTGCCAGTAGGGTTTATTACGACAAATTGGCAGTAATTGAATTCAATTGTTTAATCAACCCTTTCAATGGAAGCACCAAGTACTTTTAATCGTTCATCAATAGATTCATATCCCCGGTCAATCTGTTCAATATTGTCAATACGGCTTTTTCCCCTGGCCGACAGGGCAGCAATCAGCAATGCAACCCCGGCCCTGATATCGGGAGAGGTCATCGTAATTCCACGCAATGCTATCTGTCGGTTCAATCCAATTACGGTAGCCCGGTGTGGATCGCACAGAATAATCTGCGCACCCATTTCTATCAGTTTATCCACGAAGAAAAGGCGGCTTTCAAACATTTTCTGATGTATCAGAACGCTTCCTTTAGCCTGGGTAGCCACCACCAGTGCTATACTAACCAGGTCAGGAGTAAAACCGGGCCATGGAGCATCAGCAATGGTCATGATGGACCCATCCATAAAGGTTTCTACTTCATAGCTTTCCTGCTCAGGTATCATGATATCATCACCAACAATCTGCAACTTGATGCCCAGCCTTTTAAAAACATCAGGAATGATACCCAGTTCATGAACATGAGCATTCTTAATGGTAATACCGGACTGTGTCATGGCGGCCATACCAATAAAACTACCTATTTCAATCATATCAGGCAGCATGGTATGTTCAGTGCCGGTCATTTCATCAACACCTTCAATAGTAAGCAGGTTGGAACCTACGCCAGTAATTCTGGCGCCCATGCGATTAAGCATCCGGCACAACTGCACCACATAAGGTTCACAGGCTGCATTAAAGAGGGTTGTTGTACCTTTTGCCATTACTGCTGCCATTAAAATATTGGCCGTACCTGTTACGGATGCTTCATCAAGCAGCATGTAACAACCTTTAAGTTCTCTGGCAGTAATGCTATAAAAAGTATTCACGTCCTCAAAGTCAAACTTTGCACCCAGATTCTGCAATCCGATAAAGTGAGTATCCAACCGGCGCCGGCCAATTTTATCACCTCCGGGATGCGGCATATAAGCTTTGCCGAATCTGGCAAGCAGAGGTCCGATAAGCATAATAGAACCTCGCAAGCCACCGCCTGTTTTACGGAATTCCTTCGATTTAAGGTATTCCAGATTAATATTCTCAGCTTTAAAAGAATAGCTGCCCTTTTTAAGCTTTTGTACTTCCACGCCCATGCCGGACAGAAGTTCTATCAGCTTTTTAACATCAAGGATGTCAGGAATGTTGTGGATAGTTACTTTCTCGGAAGTAAGTAATACAGCACAGAGGATTTGTAGCGCTTCATTTTTTGCACCCTGCGGTGTTATTTCGCCCGATAGTTTACACCCCCCATTAATAATAAATGAGCTCATACTCGTAGCTTTAAAATGCCAATAAATTAAGAGTGCAAGTTAATTCTTTTTACGGTTCCGCATATCACGGAAGCTGCCATTCTTATCCTTTGGGATGAATTTCTTTTTCCTGTTTTGACCCAGAGTGCTGCTTGAGTGAGGTGAAGCGTTGTTCCTGGCAAGTAATTCATTGGTATGCGTGAGGTGAGTATCTTCGCTCAGCTTTAATTTACCATGTGAGAGTACGGATAAATGATCCGTAATCAATTCATCATTTACTGAATCACGGTTCCAGTTAAGGTATGATTTCTTTAAATGGTTGGCTATATTCTTTACCAGTGCATCTTTTTCAGGACCGTCTTCAAAAGTAGTGGCTTTTTCAATCATCTTGGCGATATTCTTACCGTAAGGTCTGAACCTGATCTCTTCTTGAGGGTAAGGTATCGTATTGGGCCTGCCCAGCCGTTCTTCAGGAGAAGGAGCAGGGAATGGCCCGTCAACATCCAGCTTGTATTCTGAAATGATATACAGATGATCCCAAAGCTTGCGGCGGTAATCGGTAGTGTCCCTTTGTTCGGGATGTAACTGTGCCATGATGTTGATTAACGCTTTGCATAGATTGGTGCGCTTTTCACGATCTTCAACGGTCATCACATAAGCTACCATCTTTTGAACATTACGGCCATACTCGGGTATAATGAGTTTTTCGCGTGTGCTGTTATAATCCATAAGAAATTTTGTTAAAGGCCAATTCATAAAGCCTTTTCTTAATAATAATTGTTTGGTGATGCAATAAAGTTGCTCTGACTAATTTTGTTAACTGATTCCTGATATTGAGAGGTAAATGTTATTGCTTGCCTGTATGGAGATAATAAACAGGCGCCACAAAGATAATACTTTATTTTAAATTAAGTTCAAAATAGAAATAAAATAACACCTAACAAACAATAAACAACCAATTTTCAATATACACGCAAATACCGGCCTCCCTACCTCACCCCGGCCCTCTCCTCAAGGAGAGGGGGTCCTCGTAAAGCACCTCGCCCCGGCCCTCTCCTCAAGGAGAGGGTGTCCCCTCGTTATGGGTTCATCGTATTTCTTCAGCTTTCGCAGAAATTTCACTTAATACCTCATCTATTTTCGTTAGTATCTCTTCATTGGAGAATCTCAGAACAGTGATTCCGAAATTTTCCAGTTCATGTGTTCTGGCCTCATCTCTCTCTTTTGCTTCAGATGTGTCATGAACTGAACCGTCAACTTCTACCACGAGTTTTTTTTCATAACAATAAAAATCGGCAATAAAAGATAA
>JBAXYX010000041.1:0-18834 GCA_041670625.1 Lentimicrobiaceae bacterium
GCAAGGCTTAATGTAGCCATCACGCCCTGGAAGGATGGGTCATTACAGGTGATTGGCAACTATAATTCACCCCGCCGTTCAGTTCAGGAATATGACAAAGCACGCATGTTTGCTGACCTGTCATTCCGCCAGGACTTGTTGAAGAAAAAAGTTTCCGTTTCATTGCGTTTAACTGACGTGTTCAAGACCCGCAGGTTTGATGAGATTGTGTATGGTGACGGGTTTACTACCGAATCACAAAGACGGCCTCAATCAAGAGTATTGTATCTGGGCATACAATACCAGTTCAACAACTTCAGTAACAAGAAGAATAACCAGGACCCGAATACGAACAATGGATATGAACCGGAAGGTGAAGAATTCTAGTTCTCAACCCATCCTTTAACATCCTCAATCTTGAGAGCGGGGATATCGAGTTTCATTTTTTTACGCAATCCGCTAAGGTCATTGAGCAGCTTATTAGGATTTGCTTCCTTCAACTGAGCAATCGTTTTAAAGCCGTACTTACGCAGCACCTCTACCCATGTCTGGGGAACTCCGAGTGCAATAAAAGCTTCATCAGGGTCACCGGCAGGAGCGACTTTCTTTTCAGGACGCATTTGCGGGAAGAACAGCACATCCTGAATAGATATCTGATTGGTCATCAGCATGGTAAGCCTGTCAATACCAATACCCATACCAGAGCAGGTAGGCATACCATATTCCAATGCTCTTACAAAGTCCATATCAATAAACATGGCCTCATCATCACCTTTCTGTGAAAGCCTGAGTTGCTCCTGGAAACGATATAGTTGATCAACCGGATCGTTTAGTTCAGAGTATGCATTACAAAGTTCCCTGCCATTTACAAATAGCTCAAAGCGTTCTGTCAGTTCAGGGTTTGAGCGATGGCGCTTACACAGAGGCGACATTTGAATGGGGTAATCCATAATAAAGGTTGGCTGGATAAGGTGTTCTTCACACTTTTCACCAAAAATAGCATCTATAAGCTTACCGGTTCCCATGGCAGGATCCGTTTCAACATTCAGTGCCTTGCACATATCGCGAAGTTCATCCTCACTTTTTCCGGTAATATCAACTCCTGCATATTGCTTAATAGCATCAGTCATCGTTAACCGTTGGAATGGTCTTTTGAAATCTATTTGCCTGTCACCTATTGGTATTTCGGTTTTGCCATGCAGCCCTAATGCGATCTTCTCAAGCATCTGTTCCACATAATCCATCATCCAGAAATAGTCTTTATAAGCTACATAAATCTCCAGTACGGTGAATTCAGGATTGTGTGTACGATCCATACCTTCATTACGGAAATCTTTAGAAAACTCATAAACGCCATCAAAACCGCCCACAATCAACTTTTTAAGATAAAGTTCATTTGCGATACGGAGATATAGAGGAATATCAAGAGCATTGTGATGGGTAATAAAAGGCTTTGCTGCAGCGCCTCCGGGAATAGGCTGAAGTATTGGGGTTTCAACTTCGAGGTAGTCATTCTCATTAAAAAATGAGCGCATGATACTGATGATCTGATTCCTCTTTTTGAAGACATCCCTTACCTCAGGGTTCACAATCAGATCAACATATCGCTGGCGATAACGGGCTTCAGGATCACTGAAAGCATCAAATACCTTACCATCCTGTTCTTTAACGATAGGTAAAGGTCGTAATGATTTGCTAAGTATCTTTAATGAAGTAACATGAATGGATATTTCGCCCATTTGCGTGATGAATACGAAACCGGTTACCCCGATTATATCACCAATATCTATAAGCTTCTTGAAAACAGTATTGTATAAAGTTTTATCCTCACCCGGGCATAGGTCATCTCTCTTAACATAGAGTTGAATGCGGCCAAAAGAGTCTTGGATATCAACAAATGATGCAGCACCCATTATTCTGCGAGTCATAATACGACCGGCAATACTAATATTTGAGTATAACGTATTATCCTTGGGGAATTTATCTAAGATTTCTTTTGTTGACACATCAACCTTATAGGCTTCTGCCGGGTATGGGTTGATTCCTAGTACTTCAAGTTCTTTTAATGAGTTCCTTCGGATAGCTTCCTGTTCGCTGAGTTCTTGATACATAAGTATAATATTTCGGCAAAGATACTGCTTTTTGAAAATATTCCATGCGTTGGGTGAACCACTCTTACGGTTTACAGGCGTTATGACATGAGCTCATGGAGTATTTTGACTGACTTCAGCTCTGTCATTCCGGGAAGGTGAATTCTATAGAAGTCAAGCAACTTATCGAGTAAATCCAAACGAACCGCCCGTGGAGCATCAAAATATTCCAGTTGGCTATATTCCATTTTGGACAGCTTCTTTAACAAACTAAGTGAATCACCATGAATATAATATGAATGAGAGGGTTCCATTTCATGTGGCATCCCTGAAAGCATGTCAAAATAATCACCGGAGGCTGTTATAGACTGTGAAATCCCGAAACCAAGATACTCAGATAATTGTACGAGAAAGAGCAAGTGGAAAGAGTGTATCAGGAACTGAGTATCATTCAGGGTTTGTAAACTATATTCAATAAAATTAAAAAGAGGCTTGTTGGTTTCTTCCTCTTTTACTGATTTGTAAAGCATTTCATTCATAAAAAGCAGAATGGTACTCTTGCCCATATGGTCAGTAATATCGTGAAAGGGTCGGTTCAGTGAGGCTTCCCTGATATAATTGAGTGACCGGCCCGTTTTTAAGTCGATAACGAGGTCAAGCAATACCAGATGGCCGAACAAGGCCGGCCTGATCTTTGAATTTCTGCTGAAAAGTGATTTAATAATTACTGATTGCAAGCCCATTTCTTCAGTGAATATCTTAACGATACCGGCACTTTCAGAAAACCGCGAAACGTGAAACACCAATCCACGGGTAGCTTGCAACATAGCGCTTTTATAAAGGGCTTAATTAATGATCATAATTTTAGCAACATTGGTCTGTGATCCATCCTGATTACTGATAAATACAAGATAAACACCTGATTTTGCTTTAATACCATCAAAATTACACCCGTTCCATATAGCTTGTCCACCAAGTGCTTCTGTTGAAAAAACAAGGTTTCCTGATATGTCGGTAATTTTAACGGATGAGCCTTCCACAAGTCCCTTTATTGCGATATTACCTGAATATTCAGGCCTGACAGGATTAGGAAAAACAACCACTTTATCTAATGTAGGTTCAGGGGTTACAGATTCTGCGCGATATGAAACCATGCCTGCAGGAGTTGCAATAAAAACTTCACCTGATGCCGTTATGGTCAGGTCAGTGATCGTATTTGACAACAACGGGCTGTTATCAATAGTAAAGTGAAGGATTTGTTTTGTTCCATCGGCCGACATCAGGAACAGGCCTGCTCTATCAGTGCCAAACCACTTACGGTTTGAGCCATCCACTGCTATTGCTGTCACTGTTTCTGCACTAAGCAGATATTGCCCATAGCCATCTTGTTCAATTAATACTTTCTGCGCATCAAAGTTATCAGTACTAAAAACATTCTGAGGGGAATAAAAAACCGCCACCCCTTCGTCAGTCCCTAACCATACTTGTCCTTCCCTGTCAACTGCAATACTCTTGACAAAATGGCCGGGCAACGCACCATTTCCAATTGAGGATGTCAATCTTTTTGCCTGGTCATCAGATGAAATATCCGGGGTATTATTATCATTAAAGACATAAAGCAGCAGGTTACGGCCAAGTATCCACTTTTGGTTCTGTTGGTCAATTACTATCTTACCTGCATCTATCCCTGAAGCAGCATTGCCCAGTGAATACGACTTCCACTCACCTGCCGGGGTCCTCCTTGACAGGAGCGAGGATGCAGATGAGTTTACCACCCATAAGTTATTATCAGCATCAAAAGCCAGCCCCCCGATATCGACACGACCGGGAGACAGCACATGTTGCTCAAGGGAACTGTTCACATCAGTATATCGATTTACGAAAACGCCATTAGTATATTCAAGTAATCCGTACCCATAAGTACCCAAAAATACGTTTTTGGTGTTGGAAGGATTGACTGCAACGGCAAGTACATCACGCAAATCAGTCAGGATAGGATCTGACACTTTATCAATAGTCTGCCATTGCCAATCAACGAAACCTGCAAAACTGGCATTACGGTAAAGCGGTTTAAAGGATGAGTTACGACCTCCGGGTACAGCCCATACATCATTGTTTCCTGATGCTAATGCAAAAGCATCCGGAAACTCAGGTCCATTCAACTTATAATGTTCAGATGTATAAATATTGGTTACTTTAGCTAATCCTTCAAATTCATCACCTATCCACATCACATTATTGTCCATCAGGATAGCATCGCGTGGACTAACAGTACCCGGATTATAGGAATAAATACTGTAATCAAAGGTTCCATCAGGTTTATAAACATGAACAGTAAGATTCATACAAATGATCAACCTGTCATGATGCACCTCAACACTATAGCGATTGGATGTATTTTCAGGAATAAATGCCTTCCATGTACCACCTGCCTTCACATACATATGATCAGTAGCGTATGCTTCGCCAAACTGATTGACGTATATTCGGTTATGGAAAGCTACAATGTGATTAAACGGGCCTACAGGCAGAAACCCTGATGTTTCTTTTGACCATTCAGCAAAATTAGCCAGGTTAGTATGATAAAATTTAGCCGAATATACACCTGATTCAGTTGCAGCATATATGGTTGAATCAACGTCATCATAAGTGATGTCATGCACATTGATAGAACTTCCTTCAGGACCAATATAATAAATAGGTTCAGGGAACTCTTCCTTGTCAATATCGAGTACTACAATGCCAAAACCGCAGGACAAGTATGCTTTATCGTCAATAAAAACTATACTGTTAATTGATTTATCACCAAGTATAGGCTTCCTTTTTATGTCAGAAAGGTTGACAATCTTATCCCCTTTAATTAAATCAATATTAGCATTTGAATAGGCAACAACAAGCGTGTTGTACTTCTTGCTGTATTCTATTCCACTTATACCAACATCACTTAAGCCATTGATTTTGGTAACCCTGGTAAGACTGTTATCATCAAAGTCAAGATAGAACAGGGAGTAAGGAGTAGCAGCATAAATACGGTTGCCCGCATCAGTAACTGCAATAACATGTTGATATGGCAGGTGGTCACGCCATTCTCCAATCCCTATTTCTTGAGCAGAAGTTGCAGTAATAAAAGAAAAAAGGGAAAAGAGGATTAGCAGGTAATTTCTTTTGATCACTCTCATCAATTGTATAGTTTATTGTTGAACCTATTAAAGCGATAGCTCATTTTACGGAACTTATGAATTAAACTACAATTTTAACAATTTATTGCGATCTTTAGGCCAAAGTTTGGAAAACATTTGACTTTAGAGACTTCAGCAGGACTACTATAATTTTAATAGTCGATTTATTCCAAATCAAGTTGAACATAAACTTAAATTTTATATTTTTATAATCTCAAGTTACCTGCGAATAAATAGCATACCAAAGATTGACTTTTTCAGTATTGGTTTGTTCTTGGCAACATAATAAAGCTTTGAATGATACACTATTCCGACATTGCTATTATAGAAGGACTGAAGCTAGATAGTAGTTATATTATCCAGCATGTGTATCATGAATTTTTCCCTACCATCAGATTTTTAGTTAAAAAGAACACCGGAAACGATGAAGATGCAGAGGACATTTTTCAAGAGGCTCTACTTGTTATCCTGAAGAATGTTAAAAAAGATGATTTCAATCTTACCAGCTCCTTCCTGACTTATCTCTATTCAATTAGTCGCAATTTGTGGATGCAGCGGCTTAAAGTGAAAAGGAAAGGCATGGATAACTTTGACATTTTGGAGAAGTTCATTAATATTCCCGAAAGCAGTAGTCATGAATCAGCAGAGTTAGAACAATTGCGTTACAAGATATATCGGGAACACTTTAACGCCATGGAAGCTGATTGTCAAAGAATCCTATTGCTCTCCCTACAAAAGTTTTCATCAAAAGATATAGCCTGCACTATGGGTTATGGCTCTGAAAATTATGCCAAGACAAAAAAGTATAATTGCAAGGAGAGACTAAAAAAAGCAATCTTGTCTGATCCCAGAATAGAAGAAACTATTTGAGTATTATAGATCAACAATAAATTAAAAACCGCAATACTACTGTTTTGAATACAGTAAATTATTACGGTTTTAAATCAGGATGATCTTTCAACTGAGGTTGCTTACACTAAACAACCTGTCATGAATTTAGTAATTCTCAGCCTTTACTTCAAAAAATGCTAATGGGTGTTCACAAACCGGGCAAACCTTAAGGCCTTTTTTCCCTTTGTAGTGATAACCACAATTACGGCAAACCCAGATCACTTCTTCATCTTTTTCAAATACTTTTCCTTCCTTGAGGTTTTGAAGAAGTTTTAAATAACGCTTTTCATGCTCAGCCTCAACGGTTGCTATTAATTTAAATTTACTGGCAATCTTTTTAAAGCCTTCTTCTTCAGCAATAGCGGCGAACTGTGGATATAATAATAATGATTCCTCGTTTTCACCTGATGCCGCAGCCTGTAGATTTTCATCAGTACTACCCATAACACCGGCAGGGAATGAAGCAGTAATTTCGACCATTCCGCCCTCGAGTAACTTAAAGAATGTCTTGGAGTGGGTGTCTTCCTGATTAGCTGTTTCTTCAAAAAAAGCAGCTATCTGTTCATATCCATCCACCCTGGCTTGCTTGGCATATATACGATAACGGCGTGCAGCTTGTGTTTCACCGGCAAATGATTGCATTAGATTCTTCTCTGTTCTGGTTCCTTCAAGTGATTTTTCCATATTTATAGGTATTTAGTAATGAATATCGACAATTATTCTTAAGCATCTTTATAACAGCTTCCTAAAGTACGACAAAGATAATGAGCAACTGAAAAATATAAGAGTTTAATTGTTAAAAAATGAAACTTCTTTTACGAGCTGTTGGCTTTGGATTGACTCATACACACTTCTGATTATGATTATGTAATACTTTTCAACAGACATGTAACGAAATGTCGCTTCATTAAATTGAAATTTGTATTCTGATAATAAAGGATGGTGGAATCAGATTAAGTATGAGCATGGAAAAGACAATCGATATGGACAATGTAAAGAGGGGATTATTCCTGACATCAAGAGAAGATTATATGCGTAAAATAGAACGACTTGTCAGGCTTATTAATGAAAAGTATCCTGAATTAGCTGACTCCATTGAAATACCTGATTCAGACTATTTCAACAGTTCGGATACACTAAACAAAGTGATTGAATTTTACAGCTTTCTGTACCTTAAAATTAAAGACTTTATAAGTCCATCATATCCTCCACAATGGATGAATGAAACAAAATTTTATTCATGATTGGTTGTTAGGTTGCATAAAAGGGAAGAGTGGTTTCTTCCCTTTTTCTTTATACCTTTGGTATGAAAATGAACTATAAATGACAACCCCTCCTTTTTTAAAATCCGGTGACACTATTGCAATAGTTGCGCCTGCTCGTAAAGTCACTCCTCTTGAAATTCAGCCTGCAGTAAGTACTTTTGAATCATGGGGACTTCATGTGTTAATTCCTGATAACCTGTTTGCATCCGACAATCAATATGCAGGTACCGATTCACAACGTACATCTGATTTGCAGTCTCTTTTAGACAATGATGATGTTAAAGCTATATGTTGCGCACGCGGAGGTTATGGCACCGTAAGATGTATTGATAATCTGAACTTCGATAAGTTTAATGATTCACCCAAATGGATAATCGGTTATAGTGATATCACAGTACTCCATTCACATATAGCAAAGAATTCAGGCGTTGAAACCATTCATGCAACAATGCCTATAAACTTTTCCACCCATGATAGTGAAAGTAATGCTTCAATCGAAGCATTAAGGAAATGCTTATTTGGTACTGCTCCCCAATATACAGTACCAGGCTCCCCTTTCAACCGACCGGGAACAGCACATGGGGAATTAATTGGCGGCAACCTTTCCATTTTATATAGTTTAACTGCAACTGATTCTGATATCGATACTACGGGAAAGGTCCTCTTTATTGAAGATATTGATGAATACCTTTATCATATTGACCGCATGATGATGAATTTAAAAAGAAATCATAAGCTTGATGATCTTGCAGGTATGGTAGTGGGTGGGTTCACCGGAATGCGTGACAATGAAATACCATTCGGGAAAACACCTGAAGAAATCATTTATGAAAAGGTAAAGGACTATAAGTATCCGGTTATCTTTGGTTTCCCTGCAGGTCATCAACCACTCAATTTGCCCTTGATCATGGGCCGGGAAGTATCCATAACCGTTGATGGGCAGGCCAGTCTTAGTTTTATGGAGCCAATGCCTGTTAAAGGTTTAAAAAGATTTAAGAACCTGCTTAAACCTGCAGCCTTTGTTTTGATAGGTTTTATTGCACTTTACTTGCTATATTCGCTTTTGTTAGGACGATTATAAACCTGTTATTAAATCAACAATAATGGCTGATCACAATGAATTGGGTAAAACAGGCGAGGAACTTGCCCTGGAGTATTTGGAGAATAAGGGATTCAATATACTGGAGACTAATTGGAAATTTGGCAAATTAGAAATAGATATTATTGCCCTGACTAAAAAGCACTTGGTAATTTTTGAAGTAAAAACCCGTAGTACATCTGCATTCGGTGAGCCTCAGGTGTTTATTGACCGTAATAAACAAAAGTTCCTTGTTAAGGCAGCACAAAGCTATGCTGAAAGGCATCGCATTGAGCAGGAAGTTCGTTTTGACATTATTTCAATTATTATGAATACCTCAAAATTTGAACTTACGCACCTTGAAGATGCCTTTTATCCGGTACTATAACTCCTTTGATGCCTTGAATACAAATAATGGTCTATCGATCCTCGACATGATTAATTTAGTTACACTTGGTGTAAACAGACTGGTTATTAACCCTCTTGAATGGTTAGTAAGAGCTATTACATCAATAGACTGATTCCGCATATAGCTTTCGAGGCCGTTTATTATATTATCACTGACTATGATCTGGCACTTTACCGGGTATTTACTATATTCATCATGAATAAACTTATGCAAAGCGTCCATCTTGATCTTGTCCCATGCCTTCTTGACTCCTACACTAACATGCACACAAAACAAGTTAACATGGAAAGGATGCAGCAGGTTGATCAGCTTGCTAAGAGCTACCTGATCATAATTATCAAAATCAGTTGCATACAGTACATTTTTCAGTTTATCAATGCCCGTAATCTTAGACTTCTCAGGGATAGCCAATATAGGGATTCCTGACTTTTCAATTACTTTGTATGTTACACTTCCTAACAGGCCTTCTGAAAGATTACCCATACCTCTTGATCCCATCACAATTAAGCCGGGATTATATTTAAGGCTTTGAGCAATAATTTCATCTGCTGCCAGACCATTTTCAAGAGACCAGGAAATCTTGATTTTATTTTTATATTTTTCAGTCTGTTTGCGTAACTCACGGACTAATGTAGCCATTTGTTTCCTGGCATTCTGCTCAATTTCATGAAGATAATTAGTCAGGTTGACCTGGTATGTATGGCTTGTGTCGAAAGGAACAACATCAATGATAGGATTATAATAAACATGTAGCAATCGAATATCAGCTTTAAGCCTATCAGCCAGATCAATTGCGAAAAGACTAGCTTTCATGGAAGCATCAGAATAGTCAACAGGGACGAGAATTTTTCTGACACTTTTAAGTGATTTTAGCGCCTTCTCCTTCTCAATACCTGACTCATGAATATACTGTTCAATCAGGTTTAGTGAACGTTCAACATCCGATTTTCTGACTTTTATTTCAACACCTCCTGAAACAGCCGCTTGTAGCAGGTTTTCATGTGAAAGGAAACAATCAACTCCTTCTGCCTTCAGTCGTGATTGCAGCAGAAGTGCCCTGGCATTTGAATACCTGGCAATAGTAACGATTTCGTCATCAATTGATTCCATGGCTTTTATTTTATGTACATTAATAAACAAGCACGCAATCTCAATTCCTTACGAATATACAAAAAAAAATGATGAAAACGAAATAAAGGTGTTACAAATTTTCAGAGCTTATTAAAGTTCTTTACGCAGTCTGGCTACAGGAATGTTAAGATGTTCACGATACTTGGCTACTGTACGGCGGGCAATATTATAACCCTTTTCTTTAAGGATATCTGTAAGTTGCTCATCAGTAAGAGGTTTATCCTTTGATTCAGCGTTGATACAGTCTGAAAGTATCTTTTTTATTTCTCTTGTTGAGACCTCTTCACCTGAATCTGTTTGCATTGATTCAGAAAAGAAACTCTTAAGTAAAAAAGTACCAAATGGCGTTTGTACATATTTAGAATTTGCCACCCTTGATATGGTAGATATATCCAAACCGACAATCTCAGCAATATCCTTCAAGATCATTGGTTTTAACTTAGTTTCATCACCGGTAATAAAGAACTCATGCTGAAAATTCATGATCGCCATCATTGTAACATACAAAGTGTGTTGTCGCTGCTTAATGGCATCTATAAACCACTTAGCCGAATCAATTTTCTGTTTGATGAACATCACCGCTTCCTTCTGGCTATTCGATTTAGTCTTAGCTTCAGAGTAACCTTCAAGCATATCAACATAGTTACGGCTTACACGAAGTTCAGGCATATTGCGTGAATTAATCAGCAATTCCAAACCGTCATCTTTATTGTAAACAGAGAAATCAGGCATAATATACTGATTGCTTCTCCCACCTTCTTCAAATGAATTACCGGGTTTGGGATTAAGTTTCAGTATCTCATTAATAGCATCTTTTAATTCCAACTCAGCAACCTTGGCTTTTTTGATGATCTTATCGTAATGTTTCTTAGTGATCTCATCAAAATAATTGGTGATGAGTTCAATTGCAAGTTTTACTGAATCAGTCTGGTCCTTTCGGTGAAGTTGAATTAAAAGACATTCGCGCAAGTCCCGGGCGCCTACTCCGGGAGGATCAAACTCCTGAACAACTAGGAGCATCTCAAGTAATTCTTTAATATTAGTGCTGATGTTCTGCGTAAATGCCAGATCATCTACCATGGCTGACAACTCCCTTTTCAAGTAGCCAGAGTCATCAAGATTGCCAATAATATAAGTAGCAATGTCCACTTGCATTTGATCAAGTACCCTGAGCCCCAACTGTTGAGTCAATGTGTCATGGAAACTTGTTCCTGAAGCATAAGGGATATCACGATGCTCATCATCAGCACTGGTATTGCCACTACTTAACTTGTAAGCAGGTATGTCATCCTCATCAAGGTAATCAGTAAGGTCAAAATCATCACGTTCCCTTTCCAGTTCTTCAGCAGGATCAGTTTCCGTTTCATTCTGAGGTTCTTCCTGGTCAGTTGACATTTCAGGATCAGCTGCATCTTCCAGAGCAGGATTTTCTTCTATCTCTTGTTTAATACGTTGTTCAAGAGCAATAGAAGGAATCTGCAACAGCTTCATCAACAAAATTTGTTGTGGTGATAGTTTTTGTAGAAGCTTTTGTTGCAACCTTTGGCTTAACATGCAATTTCCTCTTATTTATTAATACGCTGTAACAGCGCAATATAATTTGATAACGTTTTATTGTTGAATATTATTCTGTTAAAACTCAGCATTTTGGGGTGTCCGGGGGAATGGGATTACATCACGTATGTTAGCCATACCGGTTACGAATAATATCAATCTTTCGAAACCCAGTCCGAAGCCACTGTGAGGGGCAGTACCAAATCGACGGGTGTCAAGATACCACCACATATCCTTTTCGGGAATATTCAAATCCTCAATACGTTTCTTTAACTTTTCAAGATTCTCTTCACGTTGCGAACCTCCAATTATTTCTCCAATACGCGGAAACAAAACATCCATAGCCCTTACAGTCTTGCCATCATCATTTTGCTTCATATAAAAAGCTTTGATTGACATAGGATAGTCAATAAGGATTACAGGGCATTTAAAATGCTTTTCCACCAGATATCTTTCATGCTCACTTTGAAGATCAGTACCCCAATCTACCGGATATTCAAATTTTTGACCGGAAGCTATCAGTATTTCAACTGCTTCAGTATAAGTAACTCTTTTAAAAGAGTTATTAGTTACAAACTTCAATCTTTCAATCAACTCATTATCATACATTTTATTGAGGAACTCAAGGTCGTCAGGGCAGTTGTTTAATGCATACTGAACCAAATATTTCAGGAATTCCTCAGCAAGGTCCATGTTATCATTAATATCATAGAAAGCCATCTCAGGTTCTATCATCCAGAATTCCGCAAGGTGCCTTGGGGTGTTAGAGTTTTCAGCTCTGAAAGTAGGTCCGAAGGTATAAACATTAGATAATGCCAAAGCGCCCAGCTCACCTTCTAATTGTCCTGATACTGTTAAGTTAGTAGCTTTACCGAAAAAGTCCTGTGTAAAATCAGCCTTTCCTTCAGTGTTCAGCGGAGGATTTACTGCATCCAGAGTAGTAACTCTGAACATCTCACCAGCTCCTTCAGCATCTGAACCGGTAATAATAGGAGTATGTAAATAATAGAAACCGCGTTCATTAAAAAATTGATGGATAGCAAATGACATGGCGTGCCTGATACGCAATACAGCACCAAAAGTATTAGTACGAGGGCGCAGATGTGCTATTTCACGAAGAAATTCCAAGGTATGTCCTTTCTTTTGCAGAGGATAGGTATCTGCATCGGCAGTACCATAAACTTCTATTTCACTCGCCTGAATCTCAACAGCTTGCCCCTGCCCCGGTGATAACACCAGTATTCCATTAACTGAAATGCATGATCCGGTAGTTATAAGTTTAATAGTTTGGTCATCAAAAGCAGCCAAATCAACCACAACCTGTATGCTATGAATAATTGATCCATCATTAAGTGCAACAAAAGCAACACTTTTATTACCTCTTTTTGTTCTTACCCATCCCTTAACGTTAACCGTTGTTCCGACACCGATAGATTCCCAGCCGTGCAATAATTCAGCAATTCTTATCCTCTTTCCAGATTCCATTTATGTTTCAGTTTTTTTCTTTTATTTGAATTAATCTAAACCACACCTCCATAGATGAAGTGTTTGAATGGCAAAGTTACGTAAAAACATTATTCCAAATCAATCGTGTTCGTTGCAACTCAATCTTTCATTGTAACATAGATTCACACGCCTTGGCTTTCTTTTATTAATTTTGCAGAAAATCAGACCTATGGAATTTGCTCCTTTAAATAAGTGGATACCTCTTGATGAAGGCCCTCTGGTTATTGCAGGACCATGCAGCGCGGAGAGTGAATTTCAGGTATTGGAAACTGCCCGTCAAATTGCAACTATACCCCAGGTAAAGGTGTTCAGGGCAGGGATCTGGAAGCCGCGTAGCCGCCCCGGTTCTTTTGAAGGAATTGGCAAAATTGGGCTATCCTGGTTGAACAAGGTCAAATCAGAAACCGGCTTACTCACTACCGTTGAAGTAGCTAAACCCATACATGTTCAGGAAGCTGTAGAAGCAGGGATTGATATACTTTGGATTGGCGCCCGTACAGTGGTGAATCCTTTCTCGATACAGGAATTATCAGAATCGCTTTCGGGAATTGACATACCGGTAATGTTGAAAAACCCGCTAAATCCTGATATAAAACTATGGATCGGAGCCATTGAAAGGCTTCTGAAGACAGGTCATACCAAGTTGGCAGCTATACACAGAGGGTTTTCACAGTTTGAGAAATCTCCATATCGTTATCCTCCTCACTGGGAAATACCTATTGAGTTGATGAGAATAATGCCAGGGCTACCCGTTATTTGTGATCCCAGTCATATCACCGGTAATGCCAACATGGTACCCCATATTGCTCAACAGGCTCTGGACCTTGAAATGCAAGGCTTAATGATTGAAACGCATTTTGACCCTTTGCACGCATTGACTGATGCCCATCAACAACTTAGTCCTTCAAGTTTGAAAACACTTGTTGAAAATCTTGTTATAAGAAGTCCTAAAGGAACTTTTGAGTTTGAAAGAAGCCTTATGGAATTACGGCATGATATTGACCAGATTGATGATGAGATCATTCAGTTGCTGGCTAAAAGAATGGATATAGCCAAAGAGATGGGCAGGTATAAAAGTACCCATAACATTACCATTTTACAATTGCGCAGATGGAAAGAACTTTTTGCCGACAGGATGTTAAAAGGACAAGAAAAAGGTCTTGACAACTACTTCTTATCCAATCTCCTTCGTTTGATTCATGAACAATCAATTCAGATCCAAACCAATGTAATGAATGAAAAGAAAGATGAACCTAATGATGACCCTAATACTAAAAAATGATAAATATAAACACTCAGCCTGAAACAGCAATAATGGTGGGACTCATAACCAACAAACAAAGTGAATCCCGCGTGCAGGAGACCATGAACGAGTTGGCTTTTCTGCTGGAAACAGCTGGTGGAATACCCGGTAAGCGTTTTGTTCAAAAACTTGAACAACCTGACTCACGTACTTTCATAGGATCAGGCAAACTTCAGGAAATAAAAGAATATATCACTGCTGAAAATATAAGTACTGTTGTTTTTGATGATGAGCTGGGTGCTACGCAACTACGTAATCTGGAAAAGGAATTAGGGTGTAAAGTCATTGATCGTACAAACCTGATACTCGATATTTTTGCCAAGCGTGCCCGTACTGCTACTGCCCGTACGCAGGTTGAACTAGCGCAATATGAATACCTCTTGCCAAGGCTATCCCGCTTATGGACTCACCTTGAAAAGCAACGTGGTGGTATCGGCATGAGAGGTCCGGGGGAAAAAGAAATAGAAACTGACCGAAGGATTATTCGCGACAGGATTACATTGCTCAAAAAGCAACTTGAGATTATTGATAAGCAGAAGACAACACAACGAAGTGGTCGTGAAAAAATGGTCAGAGTTGCGCTCATCGGATATACCAATGTAGGGAAATCCACTATTATGAACATGATTAGTAAGTCAGATGTCTTTGCTGAAAATAAATTATTCGCTACACTTGATACTACCGTACGAAAAGTAGTCATTGAAAATCTACCCTTCCTTCTTACAGATACGGTAGGTTTTATCAGGAAACTGCCTCATGGGCTGATAGAATCCTTTAAGTCAACACTAGATGAGGTAAGAGAAGCTGACTTGTTGTTACATATTGTTGATATATCACATTCTGATTTTGAGGAACAGATTGCTATTGTAAATCAAACCTTATCAGAGATTAAAGCTTCCGACAAACCGGTAATAATGGTGTTTAACAAAATTGATGCATACAGTTTTGTAGAACAGGAGGAAGGAGATTTAAGCGAGCCTTTAAAAGAGAATATATCACTTACCGATCTTCAAAAAACCTGGATTGCTAAGATGAACGCTCCTGCCATCTTTATTTCTGCAAAGCAGAAAATCAACATTGATGAATTTAAAAAAGAACTTTATAATTCAGTCTACAAAATCCACATTAAACGTTTTCCATTTAATAAAATGCTCTATTAGAATACTTTTTACGAAATTATTGTTACCTTAAAAGTAATCTGTAAATATCAACCTGTGTTAAAGATATTATTCATAAATTAGCACCTTGAACTATCAGCACCTTAATACCATGAAAGATATAATAGTTGCCATTGACTTTTCGAAAGGATCATTACATGCACTTGATTATGCCATTGAATTTGCCAATCATCTAAAGAGCAACCTTATGATGGTATGGGTGAATAACCAGTTATCACAAGAACTATTTAATGGTGAGGTAAACGAGTATAAAGATGAAGCTGCCAAGAATTTCGATGAGCTACTGAAAGCTAAAAAAGATCTTCTGACACATGGAAAGCTGACTTATAAAATGCGTAAGGGGAAAGTATACCAGGAAATAGCTGCGCAGGCAAAGGCAATTAACGCAACATTGATTATTGCCGGTACACATGGTGTAACAGGTTATGAAGAATTTTGGATTGGAAGTAATGCTTATCGTATTGTTTCATACGCTCCATGTCCTGTAATTACCGTCAGGTATGATTTTATGATTAAACCTGAAGGAGTTCGCAATATTATTTTACCTATTGACAGTTCTGCTGATACCCGTCAGAAAATACCTTTTGCTGTTCAGTTGGCCGGAGTATTTGACGCCCAAATACATATAGTCGCTTTATTTACTACATCCCTTAAGTTAATACAACACAGGGTTGAAAACAGTGTCCGCATAGCACAAAAATACATTACTGACGCCGGAATTAAATATACACTACATAATCAACATGCCGACAATATAATTAATTCGACATTAGAGTATGCCCAATTGGTAGATGCTGACCTTATTGCAATTATGACAGAACAGGAAACGGATGCAAGCAATATCTTGCTTGGCCCGTTTGCACAGCAAATGGTGAATTATTCTCACGTGCCTGTTTTAAGCATTCAGCCTAAGGAGATTTACCAAATATCTACTAGATAATATGTTATGACTCGTTTGATTTCTACATTAATATTCTTACTCCTTTTTGGTTCAGCTTATGCCCAGCAACAACATGCTGAATTAGTACAGGATGAGAAAGTTGGCTTATTAATAGATAAGTACAAAATACTTAACCGTCATCAAAGTACTCTCTCAGGGTGGCGAATACAAATTTTCTTTGATTCAGGTGTAAATTCAAAGCATAAAGCAACTTCTGTATTGAAACGATTTAGCGAATTGTACCCTCAAACACAAGCTTATCTCTCTTTTAAAGAACCTTATTACAGAGTCAGAGTGGGTGATTTCAGGTCACGTCTGGAAGCTGAAGGATTTCTTAAAAAGATACAAATTGACTATCCCAATGCTTTCCCGGCAAGCGATTTTATCAATCCACCGCCCATCGATTAATGAGTCGTTCCAACTAGGCAACGATTGTTGACATGTACGCCGCTAGTTCAAGAGCGAATTAGTTAATTTGAAGTGCACACCTTGCAACCGTTGTTGACAAGTGGGGCGACAGGCCAAAAGTAAATTGATTAATTAAGCATTCGCACCTAGCAATCGGTTTCATATCGTTGACAGTATCTTCCGGTGCATATTAGCGTGCCAATACATAAATCGTATAACCTATATGAAATTACTTCTTCATAAATGCTTAATCCATAAGCACTAGGCTCATCAGCATAATATCGGGATTAACACTAGATAATGCTCCTTTAAAATATTTTACTCTTTTCTCTACAGAAAGTTGTAAACAATGAAGATTTTTCATATATTAGCATAAAATTAACGCAACATCTATAGACTATGAAAACAATTCTATCAGCAATCGACTTCTCAGATTGTTCAATCAATGCTCTTGAGCATGCAATTAGCATTGCACGTGCGTCAAAATCAAACTTGTTGATGCTTTGGGTAAATAATCCCACTAACACAAAGACAATACTTTCATCAGACCTGTCTGATGATTTGCTGGAAGAAGTCGAACATCAGTTTAGTCGCTTAATTTCAAAGTATAGCTCACAATTACCTGATACAAAAATTGATTATATTATCAGGGAGGGTAAAGTATATAAAGAAGTTGTAAAGCAAGCAAAAGAGTCTGATGTTTGGTTAATTATTGCCGGCACTCATGGGTCATCAGGTTTTGAAGAACTATGGATGGGAAGTAATGCCAACAAAATAGTAACCGCAGCGCCATGCCCGGTAATTACTATAAGGGCCGGGATACCCATAGAGCGACACCTTGAGAACATTGTAATGCCTCTTGACAGCACTCCTGAAACCCGTCAGAAGGTTCCCTTTACATGTGACCTCGCTGCAATGTTTGATGCTGAAGTTCACATTCTGGCAGTCTTTACTAACAATGTTGACGAAATAAGATCCTTTGTCAAGACTTACGCCAAGCAGGCAGCCGAATACTTAAAAAAGAATAATGTTAAACATCGTATTGTTGAAATTGAAGCAGAGAACCTTAGTACCTCAACAATAGAATATGCCCAGCAGGTAGAGGCAAACCTGATATCTATCATGACCGAACAGGAAAAAACCGCTACTAATATCTGGTTAGGACCTTATGCGCAACAAATGGTTCATCATTCACCCATTCCGGTACTAAGCATTCATCCTAAAGAATTGGAAATTTCATTGGGCTTATAAGCCTGGTTGAATTCCTATAAGGAGGATGGAGATGAAAACACCCAAAATTAACAGGCGGGTCCTTAATATATTTTTTATAAGCATTTCCATCCTTCTAATTGGTTTTTCTGTTGGAACTTACTATCGCATTCAAAAAATGACAAGTACAACCCGTCATTTATTTGATAGTTATAATTCAAAAGCTCTGATTAATCTGTCCCTCTCAACATTTATGGATATTGAGTCCTCTTCCAGAGGCTATGTCTTAACCAAAAACACCATTTTCCTCTCTATCCGCAACCGGGCATCAGAAAATCTATCTTTATTAATGATGCAGATGGAACACAGGTTTGAAAATTCTGAAATCCAATTATATTACCTTAAGCAATTACAAGAACTCTATAGTTCCTACGAACAAGAGTTCGGGAAACTTATAACAAATAATAAATCATTAAATCAGAAAAAATTAATTGAGAATTCCTTTTTTATAACTGATAAATGCAGAATACAGGTTAATATTATGAATAGAGAAGCAGAACGGCAACTGCTAGAAGAAAATACCATATTGAATAAACTAATGGGATCAACTCCTGTTATTTTCCTATTACTGATTGGACTATTTATATTGATCTTATTACTGAGTTACTTTTCCATTTTAAGGCAACTTATTATTAGTAAACAATTACAAAGTAA
>JBAXYX010000042.1:0-18652 GCA_041670625.1 Lentimicrobiaceae bacterium
ATGTTACACCAGGAGTTAGGTATATGGAATTAGCTTTCAGGATTAAGCTTCGAGTTTTTAGTAATAGGCTTTATAGATGTTGTTCCAGGATCTGGCTTGATAGCTTAAGTGTTGAGGACAAAACACCCAGAATATTGCTCTTTGGTTTCAGTTTTAAGGACAGAGTGCCCAGAATATTGCTCTATGGATTCAGTGTTCAGGACTGTGTCTGAAGTCTTCAGCTTTGAGCAACAAAATCTCAAGGATATTCCTTTGAGGATTAAGTTGTAAAAGTATTGCTTTGAGGTTTTAGTTGCATGGATATCACTTTAAAGGCATAATCTTGACCATGTTACACTTGGAGTTAGGTATATGGAATTAGCTTTCAGGATTAAGCTTCAAAGTTTTAATCTTGACCTTGTTACACCAGAAATTCAGGCAATGGAATTAGCGCTGCTTTATCAGTTTCAGGGTGGCCGTATTGCCTGACTTATCCCGCATATTCACCAGGTAGAAGCCTGAATGCAAGGATCCGATTGCTATATCAATATGGTTGAATCCCTGTCTGACAACTGCAGATTGAGTGGCCAATAATTGCCCTGTACTGCTATAGAGGTTGATCTGAATAGTGGAATTAGTCGGTGATGTGATGTGTAACCTGGCTTCTGAGGAAGATGTAAGTGAAAGCCATGAACCTTTAAATGCATTCCTTTCAGCAATAGCTCCCGGTTCTTCAACTGCTAGTTCGAGGGTTAAAGTAACAGGCAGATGGTCAGAGTTTTTACCTATTGCAGATAATACATCATAAGGAACCGAGTTGTTGGGGAGATTAGTAATGGATTGGTTAAAGTGCTTGCCATCCTGACCTATCGCTTTGTATGAACCGTCTTTGTACTTCACTTTGTCAGATCCTTCCATGATAGCATCGGTAGCAAGTATAAAGTCAAAACGGTCATCCATCCCTCCGCCAGCTTGACAACCGTTACTTGTAGAAGTTACTGATTGTGTGTGGCAGGGTGCAAAGGAAACATTATTGTTCCAGTCGCCCGGTGAATTAATGGGGTCCATAAACTGAAATGTACCGGCACTGGAGGTGGTAAAGTATTGATACGCATCTTCGCCAGCTGTGTAAAGATTAAAATCACCCATAAGCAGGTAATTGCCGGCGGCTCTATTCTCCTGGAGCCATTCTATGATGTTGGAAGCCATTACACCTCTGGTGTATGCATCACTGCTGCTATTGCCAGCTTTCAAATGGGCTACTACGCAATTGATAAATATGGTATCACCTTTCAACAGGTCGGGTGTCCTGTAATACAGGGTATATAAGTTGACATCCCTGATGTACGACTGAATAACCTGCATGGAACGGAGTGCTAACCTGGTACTGTCGTAGAACAACATATTGATGAGATCAGAACCTGCTATGTTGGTGGCCGGGACTCTTTTATAATAACTACGGCCTTCCGTATTCAGCACTTCGGTCAACAACCGTTCATGATAGTAATTAAGTTTGCCTAATTCGTTTACCGTGAAAATATCAGGTTTAGTATAGCTTATGATCGTTCTTAAATATCCTTCTTTCGTAAGATGGTTATTGTTTGAGCTATGGCAATAATCAGTGTAATTGCCATAATTGAGCAAATTGTATTGCAATACAGTAATGGAATCCTGTGCAGATACCAAAAGTGAAACCACAGAAAGAAGAACAATTAAGAGTTGCTTCATCCAATAATAACGAGGAAAGCTTCTATTTATGTACTTTCTTTATAAAATCTTCAACTTCCTTTACACCACCCTGGTATATCAGATATCCATTATAAGGTTCCCTTTTTGTTATTTCGTCATTAATAGGGGTCAACATGAGCCTTTTAACTTCTTCAGGATCATTCGTTTGCCCAAGCACCCATCCTAGTTTGATGTAAGCAGCTTCAGGTAACATATTTCCGGCAGGTATAATTCCCTTAGCCATCAGGTCACGGCCGGTGTCATATACAAACATACCCACATAACCCCATAAAGTTTGAACCGTCATGAACATGTGTACACCTGCAGCATGAGCTCTTTCAATAGCAGGGTAGAGTGGTTTATTGACATGACCAAGGCCTGTTCCTGCAATGATGATTCCTTTGTAACCGTTTTCAACCAGTGAATCAATGATATCAGGTTGCATGTTAGGATAGTAGTATATAATGGCTACTTTTTCTTCAAAGTAAGGCAGTATTTTAACTTTCCGGTCATTACGGCGATGGTTATAATCCTGTTTGATGGGAACTACTCCCTGGCGGGTTACCGTGGCAAGTGGCGTATCACCAATAGTTCTGAAAGTGGAACGGTATGATGAGTGCATTTTTCTTACACGGGTACCTCTGTGAAGGAATCCGTATTCATCACTTGTCGGACCAAACATACAAACCATAACTTCAGCTATATCACCATGGCCGGCAGCCGTACATGCATGCATCAGGTTGAGTGCGGCATCTGAACTCGGGCGGTCAGAGGAACGTTGTGATCCTACCAAAACAATAGGTACCGGTGAATCCTGAACCATATAAGTCAATGCGGCTGCAGTGTGGTGCAACGTATCAGTCCCGTGCCCGATTACAATTCCATCAATACCGTTTTCTATTTCCTTGCCAATTGCTATGGCTAATTTCTTGTAATTGTCAGGAGCCATATTTTCACTAAAAACAGCGAAAACTTTCTCAGTAGTTAAATTACATATCTGCGCTAATTCAGGCACTGAACCATATAATTCGCCAGGTGAGAAGGCAGGAATTACTGCACCGGTGCGGTAATCAAGCCTTGAAGCAATAGTACCACCTGTTCCGATAAGTTTTACTTTAGGCAATCCTTCCGTATATGGAAATTCCTTTTCAGGAATCTTATAATTTGCCTTTTTATACCCTGTTTCCTTCATACTGGTTATAGTGAGTACATCAACACCCACATTATAACCGGTAACAATCTTCATTACTATATGCTTGTCATCATCATTTTCGCTTCGTGGCAGGATAGTACCTGTAAACAGACCCCTGGTTGTTTGTACTTCCGCCTGACCCCAGACTCTGGCATTGAATTTCTTTAGTATATTTAGTGCAGCGCCTTTATAACCCTGAAATATATCGTCGGCCATTTACTTGAGTTTTTATTATTATTTTATCAATTTGGAAAGTTCATTCAGGCTGATATTGCCAATGGCCATAAACCTTAACTGACCCATTATCCATTCATTACCTAATGTCTCTCCTTCATTATAACGTATTTCAGCAAATTTCTTCTGTAGGAATGGAACTTTTGCCATTATCTCATCAGTGCTAACCTGTTTGAACTTGATAAATTCGAGTACTGACTGGAAATCCATCTTAGGATGTTCATACAATATAGGAAGCATACGCCATGCAAGTTCTGGTTGAAGTTTTTGATCCTTCAGGAACTTCAGCATTGCATAAATAACCTTATAATTGAACTCAGAAGTCAACTTACAATGACCTTCCACGTACTTTAACTTATGTGCAAAAAGTGTAGAAACAAATACCGGTTTGTAATCAAGCTCCTTAATAATGCGTTCAATCAATGGGAACAGGTTCTTTTTAAAGATGTAAGTATAGGTATCATCAGGTACACCCCAATTTTTAAGGATACCATATCTCTCAATAACTTCCTGTGGCATTTTTGCTTTGAGTGATTCAATATAAGAATCTTCCAAAGGAATAGGTGCAGAATCAGTATCCGGGTACATTCTGTCGGCTCCCGGTAAAACACGTTCAAAGATGGTTGTGCCATCTGTTAATGACTTACGTGTTTCCAGAGGAACGCCTTTAAATGCCATAATGCAGCGTTCTTCGATCGTATCAAGTGCTGTCTTGACATCATCAGCAGGGCCCCAAAAGACTATTTGTGCATCGTTATCTGTAGATTTCAACAGACTGCGTATAGCACTGAAATCTTTATCAGAGATTACAGGCTCAAATTCCTCACTATGGGTCATGTTGGGCAGCTCCAAACAGGCAATTACTTTTAGCCGTTCACTTATTTCATTGGCAAACATCTTGCCGGGCTGTGTATAATGGCTAAGTACTCCCTTGAAATGGGGGAGGTTGACTGCTACTATTTGGTTCTCAGTACTTTTTAATTCATCAAGTGAAGTGTACTGAAAGTTGAAATTCCGGCTATCAAGCACTACATGACTTATTTTCCAGGATGCTGTATCGGCTATCTCCTTGATCAGTCTGTCGCGAAGCAAAAGAAGTGACCATTGCCTGAAGACTTCATTATGTGTGAGTTCAGGAATCCAACGAGTGTGAGCAACACCTTTTATTTCAACCCTTGATCCACCTTTACAACTTACGTTTACATCTTCACGACCTGCTCCAATACCTGTACGTACATTGCCTGTACTTCTGTTCAGGAACCTGATATAATTGCATACTTCCTTTACTTCATCAGGGTTTACCATGTCAGGGTATGTAACTGTTTCAATCAAAGGCATACCCAAACGGTCAGTTCTGTATATACGAGTGTGACCAATATCAGATACTTCTCTGCAGGCATCCTCTTCCAGGCTTAGTTGAACGAGCCTGATGTTTTTATGAGGCAATGGAAGCATACCTTCAACTCCAATGATAGCAGTCCTTTGAAAACCGGTAGGGATACTGCCATCTAGGTACTGTTTACGAGTAATATGTACTTCACCTACAATGTTAAGCTTTGAAAGTTGGGATATTTCAATAGCTTTCTCCAAGGCTTCACGGTTTACCGGAAAAGGAGGCGTATCATCGACTTCGTAGGTGCATGTAGTTTGGTTCTTTACGCGGTAGACAATAGTTTTACGGGTTTTAAACTCCATAAGAGCAGTACCATCATATTCACCCAGTTCACTTAAAGTTGGCCGCATATGGCGAATTACCTCAGCATCATAGTCATTCGGCTTGTTAAATAAGCCTGCAGGACAATGGCAAAAGAGTTTTTCTTTAGTTTTTAGTTGCTGATGTACCTCCAGACCTGACATGAAACCGATTCTATCATAGTCTTCCTGTACCGCTTTTTTACGATCAACGTAACCGGCAGCATCACGTGTTTTCTTATAATTATCTCTTGGATTGAAACTTAGAGTCATTGCAGATTCTTTTTTTACAAGTTCCAAACGTACAAGTTTTTTTTTAATCTGCAATGAGTTATCATCATTCGTTTCCATTGATTTTTCAAATGATTGCCTTTTTACCTGTTTGAACACTTAAACTGAAGAAGTTACTAAAAATATCAAGCATTATTATCCGAAAAGATAGTCCATAATTAGCCGATAGATAACCTTTAATCACTTTGATTAATTCTGAGAACATTTTTCTGCCTGATCCGTCATTCAACTGTGCCTGATCTGTGATTCAACTGTGCCTGATCTGTCATTCAATTCTGCCTGTTCTGTCATTAAACTGAGCCTGATCCGTCATTCAACTGTACCTGTTCTGTCATTAAACTGAGCCTGATCCGTCATTCAACTGGCAATTTTTCTAAATGAATGGACTCTATAACAGGGCAGTAAATGAGTCTGTTCCTCTTTAAAGGCACCCGAATGTTATGTAAAATCAAAGCTTGGGCATCTTTAGTACGAAGCAACTCGCGGTTGTGGCATCTAAATGTTATATAAAATCAAAACCTGTCTCTATCAACAAAGGTTAGGTCGTTATTGCTCTTTTAATTTCAGTAAATTTGCAGCATTAATGCTCCTTAATAGATTTTATGCTTCGAAAGTTATTCCTTCTGTTATTATTTGGTGCCCTGACCACTTGCGCATTTGCTCAGCAAACCCGCAAAATCAGGCTGATACAAGCTGATGAAGCAGTCTATGATAAATCACTTGGTGAGGATGTTCAACGTATTCTCGGTCATGCTGTTTTTGAGCATGAAGGAGCCTTTCTGTATTGTGATTCTGCCCATCTGAATAATGCTTCAAACAGTGTGAAAACTTATAGCAGGGTTCACATTAAATCAGGTGATACCTTACACCTTTATGGAGATTCTATTTATTATAGTGGGGAAACAAGGGTTGCTGAAGTGTTTGATCATGTTAAACTGATTGACAAGGAAACGGTATTAACAACTAATAAACTCATCTTTGACCGAAATTCAGGAATCGCATCCTATCTTACTAAAGGGCATATTGTTAATGCTGATAATACCCTTGATAGCAAACATGGATACTATCACACTAAAAGTAAGGATTTTTTCTTTAAGTTGGATGTTGTCCTGGTCAATCCGGATTATGTGATGCGATGTGATACCTTGCAATATAATACTAAAAGTAAAATTGCCTGGTTTAAGGGACCCACGACTATTAAAGGAAAAGATACTGATATTTATGCCGAAAACGGATGGTATAATACCGATACTGATATTTCAGAGTTTAATGAGCACGCCAGGGTCAGAAATGGTGACCAGGTGCTGACTGGTGATAGTCTCTACTACGAACGCACGAATGGATATGGACAGGCTTTCAGGAATATTCAGGTTGTTGACACAGTACAGGATGTAATCATCTATGGACAATATGCTGTTTACAACAAATCTTTAGGTTACACCATGATTACTCAGAAACCTGAAGCGCTGCTCATCGACGAGAACGATACTTTATTTATGCATTCTGATACTATGCGCGCAACCTTTGATTCAGCTCAAAATACAAAGGAAGTTATTGCTTACTATCATATGAAGTTCTTCAAGTCAGACTTACAGGGAATGGCTGATTCTCTGATATATTCGTTTATTGACTCTACGCTAAGACTTTATAAACAGCCTGTGCTATGGACTGAAGGCAACCAGCTCACGGCTGATTCAATAGTTGTTACTACCGCTAACAACAAGGTAAAGAATATGTATTTATATAGTGCGGCTTTCCTGGTTTCAAAAGATACTACAGGCTATAACCAGATCAAAGGTCGTGATATGGTGGGTAGTTTTGTTGATAATGAGTTGGTATCAATCAAAGTTGAAGGGAATGCTGAAACTATCTATTGGGTCAGGGAGGATGATGGGACGTTAACCGGTATTAATAAAGCTTTCTCCAGTAATATGTTCATAAGATTACGCGACAAGAAGATTCGTAAAATATCATATCTCGAAAAACCAACCGCAGTATTATACCCTGAAAAGGATATTGCACCCGGCGATCTGCTGCTCAAAAACTTCCATTGGTATGGGGAACAGCGCCCCCTTGATCGTGCTGATATATTTATCTGGGAAGAGTAACACCACAGAATACTGTTAGTATAGTGCTTTCCAGAGCTGTATATGAGTGGTTATATATAATACTCCCAGCGCTTCGGGCATGACTCTTAAATGACCAATACGTTACCTGAAGCGCTCTTTTTATCTCTACCAGCTCCGGTCGTTGACCGAAATACTGTTAATAAATCAGCTCCCAATAAATCAATCAACCAGTGGACCATTCAACCAAGAGACTATTAGCATACTAACAGATCCACCAACCAACCTACAGACAAATAACAGATGGACCAACCAATCAACAGCATCCACCAGCCAACCAACCAACAAATTGGCAAACTAACTGACTAATGAATCAACAAATCAGCTTTCCAACAAATAAATTAAACACTATACTATTTAATAGTGTCCTCTGCAGGAGTTGCGAGTTTCTTTGAGGAACGCCCAAAGACGGAGAAATGAATATACCGCTTTGGATTCAGGCGGATATCTTCCAGTAGCCGGTTTAGTTGCTTTGATGAAGTCTCTAATTCATTATAGAGCTTATCGTCATTAACCAACATTCCTAAGGAGCCCTTTCCGTCTTGAATCTTTTTAGTTACAGTAGAAAAATGTTCCACTGATTGATTAAGATTTCTTAAAGTGTTTGAAAGATTAGATTTAGCAATAGTATCTGAAATCAGGGATGCATTGGAAATAATCCGTGATAAATCCTCATTGTTCTGCCTCAAATTAAAGGTTATAGATTCAACATTAGCGATAATTCTTGAGAGTCTGCTTTTTTGCGAGGTAAAGAGTGTATCGATAGTTTCGGTTGAACTTTCAAGATTGCTTATGGTATTTCGGAGTCCTTCAATACTCCTTATAAGGTTTTCACGTGTTTCATAGTTGAATACATCACCAACCGCTATAATAACGGTATCCATGCTGCTCATCAAACTTCCGGCTTTTCGTATTATGGGCTGAACCATCTGGTTCACTTCTTCCTGTATGCTTTTTTGAGTCTCTGATTTGAGGGTATCGCCTGAAACAGCCATGATGGGTGAATCTCCAAGAATGATATTAACACTTCGTGAACCAAGTAAATCAGAACTATAAATACGGGCTATTGAATTAGCAGGAATCCCGATGTTGTTTGAAATAATTAATTCAACAACCACTTTATTAGGATTACCATCTTTGAAGTATATATCATTTACCTGCCCTACATTTAAACCACTTATGGTAACTGAATTAGCTTTCATTAATCCTGAAACGTTATTATACACCACATAAAAAGTGCGTTGCTGATGCAACAAATCTTTACCTTTCAGGTAATTATATCCCCAAATAAAAGCCACAATGGTGACAATAGTTATTAAACCTATTTTTAGCTCACGTGAGAGTTGTATAGTTTTCATTATTCAATTAAAGGTGGTTCATTAATTAAGCATTCCTTTTGCTTTTTCTACATCAATTCTTTCATCGTTCTGAAAAGCAACCACAAAACAGTCTTTAAATCCTAAACTTCTTAGTTCCTTAACTAATCGATTTGCTGCATTAAACGTTCGTTCGTTTCCATAAGTATATTTGTACATTCCATTATGATTATAGAAACTTACATCCTTCAATCCTTTAAATTCAGAATTTGAGGTTTTTAATGGAGATTTTGAAATCAGAAATTGTACCTTAAAAACAATTGCCTGGTCAGAAGGTTTTAACTGGTTATCAGGTGCGGTTTCTGTGTTTTCTGAAACAGGTACATCAGTCACATTAATAGTGTGTATATCAGCAGGCTCAGGATTGTGGGCTACCGGTTTACTATCAGGCTCATTTTGTGCTAATTGAGGTTCCGTTCTTTCAACAGATGCTTTGTAGTCCTTAATAGCTCTAAAGATGGCTGAAGCTATATAAGTTTGGCCTTCCTGTGATGCTAATATTTTTTCCTCCTTGGCATTACTGATAAAACCCGTTTCAATAAGTACTGAGGGCATGGTTGTTTTATAGAGTACCAGAAAACCTGCCTGCTTTACGCCACGGTCAAACAAATTTACTCTGTCCTTAAAATGCTTTTGTACAATGGATGCCAGGTTCAGACTTTGGCTAAGATAGGCATTTTGAAGCATAGAAAAGAAAATATATCCTTCAGGTGAATTAGGGTCAAAACCTTCGTACTTCGCATGGTAATCATCTTCTAATAAAATGGAAGCATTTTCAAGTTGTGCTACAGCCAGGTTGGCTTCACTCTTGTGAAGCCCCATTACATAGGTTTCTGCCCCATATGGAGTAGTTGATTTATTGGCATTACAGTGAATGGAAATAAACAAATCAGCATTAGCTTCATTTGCAATCTTTGCCCGCCTGTATAGTTCAACAAAAACATCCGTATTCCTGGTATAAATGACCTGTACATCAGTGAGGTTTTCTTCAATAAACTTGCCCGTTTTCAAAGCAATTGAAAGTGTAATATCTTTTTCTTTTGATGATTTCCCAACAGCACCCGGATCATGTCCCCCATGTCCGGCATCTATGACCACTCGCTTCACTTTCTGAGCGTTTGCATGAGGGAGAATAAAGCAAACCAGCGTAGATAGAATAATTAATGCGAAAAAGCGTTTTAACTCCATGTTTATTTTCGTTAGTTTTGACACCCGGTTTAACCTTTAAATTCTGGAATAAATGTTTGATTTAAAGATTTATCAATCAACGTCTTATGTTTATTCCTTATTTTATGTTTAAGATATTATCGGCTTGTTTAGGGCTAATAAACTAGTATTACCCTGTTTATAACTTACAAATTTAGTATATTTGAGATACACTGCCTATAATTTTTACTCTGTTTTTTGGCCGAATAAAAACTTATTTTGGCCGCTATTGGTATTATTTGTTCTATCAGGTGCTATGGTATCCGGTCAAACGGACTCTACTCGCAATATTATTTCTGACAGTTCGGTTATCGTTAATCCATCACTACATGATTCTTTATTTATTCACTTGGGTGATAGTCTGATACAAACTGATACTCTGGGCAAGAAGGGAACTGCCCAAACTAAAAAAAGTGCTATTTCCTCAAAAGTTGATTATCATTCAACTGATTCTATCGTTTTGGATATTGAAAGCCAAAAGGTCTTCATGTACCGGGATGCGGAAATTCAATATGAAAAAATCAATCAAAAAGCTGCTTATGTTGAAATTGATTTTCATACCAATATCCTTACGGCATTGCCTTTAAATGATTCTTTAGGTAAACCTTATGGACAGCCGGAGTTTACTGAAGGAAGTCAATCCTTTAAGTCAAAGGAAATGAAGTATAACTTCAAAACTCGTAAAGGACTTATAAAAAGTGTAATAACAAAGGAAGGGGAGGGCTACCTGCATGGTGAACTAGTGAAAAAAATGGATAATGATGTTACGAATATGCGCACCGGTGGTTATACAACCTGCGATTTGGAGCATCCGCATTTCAGCATTCAGTTTACTAAAGCTAAAGTGATTCCCAATAATAAAATAGTGACCGGTCCTGCTTACATGACCATTGAGGATGTTCCGCTCCCGCTTGTTTTGCCTTTCGGAATGTTTCCTAATAAAAAAGGACAGACTTCCGGAATTATCATACCAACTTATGGTGAATCAACACAACGAGGCTTTTACCTCGAAAATGGAGGATACTATTTTGGTATTAGTGATTATATGGAATTGCGATTAGTGGGTGATATTTATTCAAGAGGAAGCTGGGCTGTTAAACCGGTCTTTAATTACAAGAAAAGGTATAAGTACAGCGGATCATTCAATTTTAATTATGCAATCAATACCTCAGGTATTCGTGAAACTTCCAGCTTTTTGAAAAACCGCGACTTCAGGATTGCATGGACGCATCGGCAGGATCCCAAAGCAAGGCCTAACAGCCAGTTTAATGCCAGTGTTAATCTGAGTTCCTCTGCTTATAACAGGTATAATCCTGTTAGTGTTCAGGATCACCTGACTAATACATTCGGATCAAGTATCAGTTACTCAACCACTTTATGGGATCGGGTGTCGTTGAGTAGCGCATTCAGGCACAGTCAGAATACAACTAATAAAACGGTAAATCTTACGCTTCCTGAAATTGCTCTATCTGTAAATCGTTTTTATCCTTTGCGTAAGCCCGGTAAGGTTTCAAACTTAAAGTGGTATGATAATATTAGTGTTAATTATACCATGAATGCTAAAAATGAAGTCAATACCTATGATTCATTGCTTTTTACCAATCAAATGATGCAAAATTTCAGAAATGGAATTCAACATAAAGTACCCGTTAGTTTGTCATTCAAAGTGCTCAAGTACTTTACGTTAAACAATTCAATTGATTATACTGAACGGTGGTATTCAAAGAGTATTATTAAAGCTTGGAGTAATGATACACTGTTTAAAGGCAATGATACAATTGTTGGTTACGTAAAAACAGATACCCTGTCAGGTTTTAAAACAGCACGTGATTTTAGCGTTAGCTCTTCATTGAATACCAGGCTTTATGGGATGTTACAGTTTAAGAAAGGTCCTGTCAGAGCTATACGTCATGTTTTTACTCCTAATATTTCATTCATGTTGCGACCTGATTTCGGTACACCTGATTTGGGGTATTACAAGTCGGTGCAATCTGATAGAGAAGGTAATCGAACTCGTTATTCCATTTTTGGAGGTGATGGCACGTTCACGTCAGTATATGGAGCACCTCCTGATGGTCAATCAGGCCGGGTAGGTTTTAGCTTTGGCAACAATCTTGAAATGAAGGTGAGATCTAAAAATGATACCATTACCGGAACCAGGAAGATAGTTCTTATTGAAAGTTTGTCGCTGGGTACTTCATATGACCTGGCTAAAGATACCCTGCGTTGGTCGCCATTGACCTTAAATGCCAGGACTACCCTGTTTAAAAAGTTGCAGGTTCAGTACACTGCTTCCTTTGATCCGTATATTGCAGATTCGGCAGGCTATAGCCTGAACCAATTTGAATGGGATGTTAACCATCGTCTGTTCAGACGAGAAAACTCTTCCTGGAACTTCTCTCTTTCATATTCTTTTGGCTCCGGGAAAAAGAAATCCGCTTCCAGTCAAAACACTTTAGCAGCACCTGTCAATAAGGTTGAAGAAACAATTGGAGTGGTTGATAGTTATATTAATTGGAATAATCCATGGGACCTCAGCTTTTCATATAACTTGCGTTATAATGATTTCATGGTTTTTCCTTCGCAAAGAATGGATAATAAGCTGGTACAGACTCTTTCATTTAACGGTGATATTAATATTACTCCGAAATGGAAAGTAAATGCCACTTCAGGATATGACTTTGAAAGTGCAAAGCTTTCATATACTTCAATCAGCGTGTATAGGGATTTACACTGTTGGGAAATGAGATTTAACTGGATACCGACAGGCTATTTAAAGAGCTGGAATTTCTATATCAAGGTTAAAGCAAGTGTTCTTCAGGATTTAAAGCTTAATCGGAAAAAGGATTTTAGAGATAATTAACGTATATTTCTCCTTACTCGTCATCTTATTTATATTTTTGCAGTTATGATACTGAATCTTTCTTTATTGAGGTTGCAAAGATGGCGGCTAAAAAATATAAGTCATCGTAATTTTCTTTTGGTTGTTAGTTTCCTTGTTGGATTGATAAGTGGGCTTTCGGCTGTTGTATTGAAAAATGCAGTTTATTATACCCACTACTTTTTAACAAAGGGATTTGATACGGAGGAAGGGAATCTCCTTTATTTAGCTTACCCATTGTTTGGCATGGCTTTGACGGTGTTGTTTGTTAAGTATTTTGTAAAGGATAACATATCTCATGGTATCAGCAAAGTGCTATATTCTATCTCCCAAAAAAACAGCCACATAAAGCCTCATAACAACTACACCTCAATGATTGCCAGTACCCTCACTGTTGGCTTTGGTGGTTCAGTGGGGCTTGAAGCTCCAATAGTACTTACCGGTGCATCTATTGGTTCAAACCTGGCCAGAATTTTAAAGATGGATTATCATTCCATTACTTTGATGATAGGTTGTGGAGCTGCCGGTGCCATAGCAAGTATTTTTAAAGCACCTATTGCCGGGGTTCTGTTCGGACTGGAAGTACTTATGCTTGATCTTACAATGGGATCATTAATACCCTTGATGATTGCTTCTGTTACCGGAGCAACAGTTAGCTCCTTTTTTATGGGTAAAACCGTGCTCTTTTCATTTTCCTCCATTGCCCCTTTTAACCTGAATAACATTCCTTTTTATATATTATTAGGTATTATAGCCGGGTTCGTTTCACTTTATTTTATTCGAAGCAACAGGTTTATTGAGTCGAAAGTCAACCTGATTCAAAAACCTGTCAATCGTTTAATCCTTTCGGGTGTTTTAGTAAGTCTGCTTATCTACTTCCTTCCGCCTCTGTATGGTGAAGGGTATGATATATTGACTGACATACTCAATGGCAGGGGTGATAATATATTCAACAATAGTATATTCTACTTCTTCCGTGATAACTCAATCCTCTTTTTTCTTTTTATTGTAATGGTTTTATTCTTTAAGGTGATTGCAATGTCATTCACTACTGCCGGAGGAGGAGTAGGAGGGGTATTTGCTCCAACACTTTTTATGGGTGGAGTTACCGGATTCTTAATGTCAAGAGCTGTTAATAGTTTTAATTTTGTTTTTCTGCCTGAGAGTAACTTCGCTTTAGCCGGTATGGCGGGTGTGATGGCTGCTGTTATGCAGGCGCCAATGACGGCAATCTTTCTGATTGCGGAAGTAACCGGAGGCTATGAGTTTTTTATTCCTTTAATCATCACTTCAACGGTTTCATTCCTAACCATTAACTTGTATGAAAAGCATAGTATCTACTCAAAGCAATTAGCTGATCGGGGTGAACTTATTACTCATGATAAAGATAAGGCAGCCCTTTCACGATTACGAATCAATAAGCTTGTTGAACATAACTTCATGACTGTGAACCCTGATGCAACTTTGGGTGAACTTGTAAAGGTTATTGCCATGTCTGAACGAAATGTTTTTCCTGTTGTTGATGATGAGAATAATTTCCTCGGAGTCGTATTTATCAATGACATCCGAAATGTTATTTTTGATACCAAATTATACGATATTACTTTCGTCAGAAACCTTATGTTTATGCCCGACACTATTGTTACTCTGGATAATACAATGGAGGATGTTGCAAAAAAATTCAGTGAAACTTCCGATTACAACCTTCCGGTTATCAATAATGGCAAATATATTGGATTTGTATCTCGTGCAAATGTGTTTTCATCATATAGAAACCTTGTGAAAGAATTTTCACAGGATTAGTTTATGCATATGGCTAACTCGGCATTCAGTAACCTTTTCAGGATAAAAACCTTCCTTATTATAACCGGAGCTTATCTGTTGGCTTTGTTAATTCTAATTGTTCTGCTAGGATACAACCAGAGCTTTTTAGTACTTAATGCCGGCCACCAACCCTGGCTTGACTGGCCTATGTTCTTTATTACCCATCTTGGTGATTCCCTTATACTTACTTCAATTATCAGCTTAATCTTTATCAAAAAAAAGCCCGGTACCGTTTTAGTCGTTATTGTGGTTGTTATACTAACCGGCTTGATAGGGCAGATACTTAAAGAGACTTTGTTTGATGGATGGGACAGGCCACTCAGGGTCTTTAATGAAAGTCCTGTTGTATATGTACTGCCTAATTATAGGTTATTCCACAATAGCTTTCCTTCAGGTCATAGCATTACCGCAATGGCAGCTTTTACTGCTTTAATATGGAGTATAAAACCCGGCAGGGTATACCAATTACTGGCTGCATTTGCTGCAATTGTAATTACATATAGCAGGATTTACCTTGGAGCACACTTCCCGGGTGATGTTTTAGCAGGGAGTTTAATCGGTATTACATTTGCTCTCCTGTTAACTCCTTATATTGAAAAGATGGCTGCTAAAATAAACTTTAGTAAAGAATTCAGAAGTATTATTTCAGTAATAGCTGTGTTTTCAATGTTTTTAGGTGTCTGGTTGCTACGTGATTACTTCGCATGGATTTAGCAAATAGTGTTCATTATACCAGTAGTTTACGATGAGTGCTTTCGAAAAATAAGTATAAATACGTATCAATTTGTTGGTTTCTTCAATCAAAAATCATTGGCGTTTCTTTAATAGGTATTATTACCTATTTTACTCTTCTCGTTGTAAATTTGGCTGTTTTGTGTCGTAATTTCACACTTTCGCAAACGTGGGGAAATCAATCTGCAGTTAACCAATTTATTCCATTCCTATAATGTTACTTCAAGCTACCCGACATAATGTTGTCCTGGATTCAGGTGATAGATTTGTAATAAATTTTGAAGGACATGACTCCTACCTGACTTATCGAATTCACCAGCAAACGCTTGATTTATACTGCGCTTATGTCCCTGAATTATCAAGAGGTAACGGACATGCATGTTCATTAATATCCCATGCATTCCAATATGCTGTGTTGAATGGATTGAGGGTAAAAGCAAGCTGCCTGGCTGTTAAAGCTTATCTTAAAATAAACCCTGAATGGAATTACATATTGGCTTTTTAACCTCTTCATCTTCTTTTGCTTATTGGGCATCTGTATAAACTTCTGATTTTATTGCACATACTGTAAAATGGTTATCCACTTATGGTTAATGTGATAACAAGTGCATCGTTACTTGCTTAGTTTAATTCACCAAATGTTGGTTATCTTTTCCTTTATGATGAACAGCTATCATTTGATTATGGTAATCAATGAATAATCTTTGGTATTTTAGCAGCACCAAAAATCATTAAAATGAAGCATTGTTTACTTCTATTGATATTGCTGCTTGCGTATCAGTCAGGCACATTTTCACAAAACAGACAGGTGCTGCTTTCACAGGGCTGGCAGTTTCGGCAAGCCGGTACTAAAACCTGGCATGATGCTTCTGTTCCGGGAACGGTTCACACTGATTTGCTTAAATGCGGGTTCATAAACGATCCTTTTTACCGGCTTAATGAAAATGATATTCAATGGATTGATAAAGTAAACTGGGAATACCGCACTCACTTCAGCACTGATATGGATATGAAGCCATCGGAGGAGGCTTTTCTGGTGCTGGATGGATTGGATACCTACGCTGATGTATTCCTGAATGACAGCCTTATTTTGGTAGCCGACAATATGTTTGTTAGGTGGGAAGTGCCTGTTTCTCGAAATCTTCTGAGAGCAGAAAATGAATTAAGAATATACTTCCATTCACCTGTATTTATCGGGCTTCAGAAACTTGAAGCATTCGGTATGCCTTTGCCTGCTGATAATGACCAGTCAGAGAAAGGTGGTCTGGGGCCTGACAAAGTCAGTATTTTTACCCGTAAAGCACCTTACCATTATGGTTGGGACTGGGGTCCACGGTTGGTAACTTCAGGTATTTGGCGTAATGTATCTCTGAAGATTGTTGATAAAGTTTCTATTGATGATCTCTATGTAAAACAGCAAAAGATAACATCAAAAAAAGCAGAGTTGACTGCTATGCTGGAGTTGTTGAACTATACTTCCGGTAATTATGAGTTAAACATTAAGGTTAACGGACTGCTTGCTTCCAGTTTAAAACTGTCGTTGCCGGGTTCCGGTTCTTCAATTGAGGTGCCCATTAGCATACCCAACCCGGCATTATGGTGGCCTAACGGCCATGGGGAACAATCCCTGTATCATATTACGGCGGAGATTACAGCAGGTGGGAACTTGATTGATTCGAAAAGTGTTACCATTGGCTTGAGAAATATCAAGCTTATCAGAAAGGCTGATAATGAGGGGGAGAGCTTTTATTTTGAAGTAAACGGGAAGCCTGTATTTGCTAAAGGTGCCAATTATATTCCTAATGATGTGTTCCTGCCCCGTGTAACTCCCGATAAATATGAGCACATCGTGTCATCAGCTGCTAAAGCCAATATGAATATGTTGAGGGTATGGGGTGGTGGAATTTATGAGAACGATCTGTTTTATGATTTGTGTGATAAATATGGGATCATGGTATGGCAGGATTTTATGTTTGCTTGCGCTATGTATCCGGCAGATATGGACTATTACCAATCCGTAACAAAGGAAGCCGGTCAGAATATTAAACGGTTGCGTTCACATGCATGTATGGCTTTGTGGTGTGGCAACAATGAAATTGAACAGGCATGGGCACAAAGTGATGAGAAAAAAGGCTGGGGCTGGAAACAGCGTTACAGTTTAAGTGAAAGAGCTATTATCTGGAAAGCCTATGATACCATCTTCCATCATATATTACCTGATCAGGTCATGACCTATAACCCCGAAATACCTTATTGGCCGTCTTCACCTTCAGCGGGAATGGGTAAACTTGCCAGTCATACCAATACTTCAGGCGATATGCATTATTGGGGAGTTTGGCATGGCGGAGAACCAATTGAAAGCTTTGCAAAATACAAAGCAAGGTTTATGAGTGAATACGGATTCCAATCCTTTCCTGAATTTGAAAGCGTTAAACAATATACTGCTTCTGATGATTGGGATATTGCTTCACAAGTGATGTCGGCTCATCAGAGAAGTGGAATTGGCAATCAAAGGATCAAAGATTATATGCTTCAGTGGTACAATCAACCAGTTGACTTTGAAGACCAATTATATGTGGGCCAATTATTGCAGGCTGAAGCAATAAAGAAAGCTATTGAAACTCATCGTTCACAAATGCCTTATTGCATGGGTTCGTTATACTGGCAATTGAATGACTGTTGGCCGGTGGCTTCATGGTCAGGTATAGATTATTATGGCCGATGGAAAGCTTTGCATTATTTTGCCCGTGAAGCATTTAAAAATCAGATTGTTAGTGTAACCATTGAAGGGAACAACCTGGTGATAAGAGGTATCTCGGATGTGGAAAGTACCACAGGATCACTCCGAATCAACTTGATGGATTTTCATGGTATTTCTTTATGGAACAGATCAGTCAGTGTAAGCATGCCATCAAATGGCTCAAAGGTAATGGCAACCATTGGCCTGGATAAATTACCGGCCATGCAACATAAAACCGATGCTTTGCTTTATGTTACTTTTATTAAAAATGAACGAATGATTGATTCTGATATCTTTTATTTGGAGAAACCTAAAAATCTTCAACTCCCATTTCCTGACATCAGCACTCATATACGTCAACGAAATGATAAGTATGAAATAGAAATCACGGCTAAAAGCCTGTGTAAAAACCTGATGCTGATAAGTGAAGGGAACGCTTACTCGTTTTCCGACAATTACTTTGACTTGTTGCCCGGTGAAACAAAAGTCATTACCGTTGAATCATCACTTAATTATGATGAGTTCGAAAAAAAGCTCAGTTACACTCACCTTCAGCAGCTCAGCTACTAAAGTGATAAAGCAGTAATTATGATGCTTTATGAAGTGACACCTTAGTATAGAGCCGGCCAAAGTATATCAAAAGCAGTTAAC
>JBAXYX010000043.1:0-18422 GCA_041670625.1 Lentimicrobiaceae bacterium
AAGGGGCAGGTTGGAGTAAACTGATTAGAAACCAATGTATCGGGATTCAATCAAAATATACCTTTCATCTGTTAAGAATATTCGAATCATGTAACTTTTTACTGAAATTATTAAATTACCCTTGGTTAAGAAGCAGTATCAGATTTCTGATAAATCATCGTAACCTGCATTTTGACCATTAGTTCGCATAAGATTGAATTGCTCAATATTGAGGCACATATAAACTATTAAAGAAAGGGAATTGATATGAACTACCTGATTTTAATTATTGTTGTTGTACTGTTGTTTTTTGCAGGTATACGAATTGTGCGACCAACTCAGCGGGGTCTGATTGAAAGACTGGGTAAGTACCATAATTTTGCACATCCTGGATTTCATTGGATCATTCCGATTATCGACAAGATTTATATTGTGAACGTTACGGAACAAATGGTAGATGCTGAGCCCCAGGAGATCATTACCAACGATAACCTGAATGCAAGGGTTGACGCACAGGTATATTTCAGGGTGAAATCGGAAGAAGAATTCGTTAAAGGGTCAATCTATAATGTGAATAATTACAAATATCAGATCGTGAACCTTGCCCGTACAACCCTGCGTAATATCATCGGTACCCTTACACTTAAATCGGCTAACAGTGAACGCGGAAAAATTAATGCCGAACTATACCGGACACTTCATACTGAAACCCAAACATGGGGTATTGAAATAGTGCGTACAGAGTTGAAAGAAATTGATCCGCCAAAAGATGTGCAGGAGACTATGAATAAAGTGGTAAAAGCCGAAAATGAAAAGATTGCGGCTATAGATTCCGCCACTGCGGCAGAAACTGTTGCCGATGGTATAAAACGCGCTAAAATTAAAGAAGCTGAAGGTTATAAGCAGGCAAAAATATTACATGCTGAGGGCGAAGCTGAAGCTATTAAACTGGTAAATGAAGCTGCCGATAAGTATTTTGTCGGGAATGCTCAATTATTACGAAAATTGGAAGCTATGGAAACCTCCCTTCAGCAAAATGCCAAGATAGTTATCCCCACCGGTAGTGAACTTGTAAATGTGATGGGTGAAATGGCAGGAGTATTGCCAATAAGTAAAAAGTAATTAGCGCAAAATGTAATGATCCACTCATGTTTATAGGGATAATTATTGCCTGTTCTAAATGAAAAGATCAATTATAACCTTAGTATTGGCCGTTTAAGCGATCTGGAAGCCGAAGAACAGGCTAATACAATTCAATAAACTCGTACTTATTCCCCATTGCTGTGAGGTATTTAATGAAGTCAGGAAAAGTAATGACCAAAGAAGCCCTGTTATCGTTAGGATGAAAGCTTATTTTAGGCTGTTTTGAGAGGTTTTGATCGAGGAAAAGATAAACGTGGTGCTCAGAGTCATGTACTAGCCCAAACGGCGACACAGAGCCTGGTTTTAAGCCCAGATACTTGCCCATACGCTGCTCGGAGGCAAAGGAGAGCTTGCCTTGCTTCAAACGGTGTTCCAGATCATGGATGGCCAGCGACTGCCTATGATCAAATATCACCAGGTAATGACGGTTGCCTTTATGGTTACGAAAGAAGAGATTCTTACAGTGGGTAGTTTCTTTAATATCTTTCCAGTACAGTACGGCAATTTCAATTGTTGGAGCAGGAGGATGCTCATAATACTCAAACGGTATACCCAACTCCTCAAGCTTGGAGTAGAGTAGGGGATCACCCATCATAATCTCAGATGTTTAAATAATGTGACAGACCATAGATTATCCTAAAACTGAAATAGCGGTCTTGATTCTGCTAATGGATTTTTCTTTGCCCAGTATGGATATAATTGCGGCAACACCAGGACCAACTCCGGCACCCACCAGTACCAGACGAAGGGCATTCATAACTTGCCCCATACTGTATCCATTCTGCGACATAAACTCCTTAAGAGCTTCTTCAATACTCTCTTCAGTAAATTCAGCAAGCGATTCGAGCAGTGTGGAAACAGAGTTCATGATGCAATGAGAATCAGGCTTCCATGCTTTTTTACTGAATTTTTCATCATAAGTTGAAGGATCAATAAAAAAGAACGCTGACTGTTCCCATAAGTCCGGGATAAGGGTAAGACGATCCTTTATCAGTCCGGTAATTTGAACCAGGTAAGGGATTTCGGCATCCAATCCTTTGTCTGTCAACTGTTGTTTAAGCAATTTAGCAAGTTCCTGATCACTAAGTGAAGTCATATAGTGATGGTTAAACCATTTGGCTTTTTCAGGATCAAATTTAGAACCATGTTTGCCCACACGCTCAATGGAAAAGGCATCAACAAGCTCATCCATAGAGAAAACTTCCTGTTCAGTACCCGGATTCCAACCAAGCAGAGCAAGCATATTAATAAAAGCTTCAGGCAAATAACCGGCTTCACGGTATCCTGATGATATTTCACCACTCTTGGGGTCAGTCCATCGAAGAGGGAAAACAGGGAAACCAAGCCTGTCGCCATCACGCTTACTCAGTTTGCCATTGCCATCAGGCTTCAGCAACAGGGGTAAGTGGGCAAATTGAGGAGCTTCCCATCCAAAGTATTCATAAAGAAGCACATGTAAAGGAGCTGAAGGCAACCATTCTTCACCACGGATCACGTGAGTTATTTCCATCAGGTGATCATCAACTATATTTGCCAGGTGATAAGTAGGCATGCCGTCAGATTTGAACAACACCTTATCGTCAAGTCGTGAGGAATTAACCACTACTTCTCCGCGAATAAGATCATTGACCAATATTTCCCTATCAGCAGGAATAAGGACCCTGATAACGTAATTATCCCCTGCATCCAGGCGTTGTTTTACATCTTCAGCAGGCAGTACTAATGAGTTTTGCATTTCATTGCGCGACAGATAATCATATTGAGGGGTTGAAACACCCTTAGCAGTCAACCGGTCACGCATTTCTTCCAACTCTTGAGGAGTATCAAAAGCATAATAGGCTTTGCCTTCGTTAATAAGCTGTTCAGCATATTTAAAATACAGATGTTTGCGTTCACTTTGGCGGTATGGTTCATGCGGGCCACCAACACCTACACCTTCATCATACTTTATCCCGCACCAGTTAAGCGCTTCAATAATATAGTTCTCTGCTCCCGGAACGTAGCGATTTTGATCAGTATCTTCAATGCGCAACAGGAATTTCCCATTATTTTTTCGTGCAAAAAGATAATTATATAATGCTGTTCGTACGCCACCAATATGCAAAGGACCCGTAGGGCTGGGCGCGAATCTTACTCTTACTTCTCTCATAATTTTACAATAATTGTGCAAAGATAGGAAAACAAAAAGCCGTATAAAATTCTTTATGTCTAAACTCTTGTTAAAGTTGATAGTCACTACACAGGCACTAAAATAATTTGATTAACTTTGTAGGTTATCATAATACCATAATATTACTAATAAATATAGTAATGGGACATAAGGAAAAGGTGAAATTAACGGTTCCTAAATATAGAGTAGGCCGGATATTCATTTTCCCTCTTTTGTTGTATTTGCTACTGGTTTTCCCAATGCTGGGTTTCATGCTGCTCAAGAGTTTCCCTTCACTTAAAGATAGAGGAAGGCTGGAACTTAAAAATGAAGTGAAGCAAATTGCCGAAAAGGAAAGTAATGAATTGGTAGTTGAATTCAACAAGGGTAATACTACAAGTTTGCAGGTAAAACAAAGCAAAGGTGATAGTGTTACCACAAATACTGCTGTACCCTTAAGCAGCAAAAAAAATACATCAGATGTTATTTCTGATTCCATGTCGTTGATGTTCAGGTTGGTGTTCTTTTTTAGTGTGATAGTCGGTATTGGATTCAATTTCCCTTTTAAAAGATACTTTATCAGGAAGCGAAGGAGCAAAGCAATATCTCCCGGCTTACTTAAATTCTGCCGAAAGTTTTTATTACACACTCCATTGATAAATGCAGGTATTGTGTTGCTGGCATTCACAATCATGCATATTATCATGCTTTTCCGTATTCAGTCGCCCACTTCCTTTGAAGATGAACTGGGACGAAGATTGTTCACCAACTATTTCTTTATTTCAGTAGTAGCATCTCTTTTAAGCGTTCTGTTTATCTTTTTTTGGCAAAAACACCTGGTACATATCCGATATATAGAGCATGTTTTTAAGCGCGAAGAATTACACAAGCGCATATTTGGAAAGAATACCAGCAAAATCCGCAATAGGCTATACTTAGCCAGTGGCATGACTACCCTGCTGCCGCTTACCATTGTCTTGTTATACTTGGTATTGAGCCTGACCCCTATAAAAGATATGGGGAATGTAAGTAATGGTGAACTCAGAATCATGATGGGCAGACTGGTGGATATACTAGGTCCTGATGTTGACCTCCAGGAAGAGTTTGCAAGTTCGAACTTATACTATATCAGTGCCCTGGATAACGTTTTGATGTTTGGAGGGATAATAAGCGGAATTGTTGTAGCCTTTATTTACATACTATTCTTTGTGAGTTGGTCAACTGCCGATATTGTAAGCCCCGTTAAAGAATTGGTCAGGAATATGCGCCTTACCAGTGAGGGAATGCTTGATAATTATACAATTGTAAGGACTAACGATGAAATAGGGGAGATGTCGGAAGGTTATAATTTGATGACTACAAGGCTCAGGGAATATATCTATAAAATATCCCAGATGAATGAAGCCTATTCAAGGTTTGTGCCCAACCAGTTCCTTGAATTCCTGGGTAAAGAGAACTTTGTAGACATCCAATTAGGTGATCAGGTGCAAAAGGAAATGACGGTGATGTTCAGTGATATACGTTGCTTCACCGAGTTATCAGAGGAAATGACCCCTAAGGAGAATTTTGACTTTATCAACCATTACCTTGGCTATATGGAGCCGGTGATAAGGAAAAACAATGGCTTTATTGACAAGTTTATCGGTGACTCCATCATGGCTTTGTTCCATGAGTCAGTTGATGATGCTCTTGACGCTGCTATTGAGATGCGACAAACACTGGAACAGTTTAATACTGACAGGATTGACCTGGGTAAGGCAACCATTGATTCAGGTATCGGAATTCATACCGGTAACCTGATGCTGGGTGTAGTAGGAGGGGAGGGGCGAATTGACGGAACAGTGATATCTGATGCTGTTAACCTGGCATCACGACTTGAAGGCTTGACGAAAATATATCATACCTCTATCATCATTAGCGAGGACACCCTTATTAAACTTAACAACCCGGGTAAATATAACTTTCGTTTCCTTGACATTGCAAGGGTTAAAGGTAAAAAAGAAGCCGTTTATATCTTTGAAGTACTTGATGGAGAACCTGAAGAAATCAGAATTCTGAAAACTGAAACTAAAGGCCTGTTTGGTAAAGGTATTGAAGCCTACAAAAACCGGAAATTCAAAGAAGCTACTGAAATATTTACTGAAGTGGTTAAAATTAACCCCATGGATGCAGCCGCTGCTTTTTATATTAAACGTTGTAAAAACATTACAGGCAAAGAGCTCCCTGACGACTGGAGCGGAATTGAAGTGTTTGATGCTAAATAAAATATGTTCGGCTCACACTCGTTATAACTAACCGGCAATTAACTGATTATGCAAGACAGCTACACTATACTCATTGATAAACTTGATGCTTTCATTAAGAAATACTATACCAACCTCCTGATTAAAGGTGCGCTTTATAGTATTGCTTTATTGGGAAGTTTCTTTTTAATCTTTACACTCTTTGAATCAATGATTTGGTTCTCTACCATGGTAAGGAGCATTATCTTTTATTCATATATACTAATGGGCCTTTTTGTGATTATCCGATACGTTATTAATCCTATCCTGAAGTTATATAAGATTGGTCCCCGGTTATCGCATGAAATGGCTGCAAGTGTGATTGGCAAGCATTTTTCAGATGTTAAGGATACATTGCTTAATACATTACAACTTAAGCAACTATTGACTGAAAAGCCCCAAAATTATGATCTGATTATCGCCAGTATCAATAAGAAGTCGAAAAAGCTGATGAAAGTACCTTTCAAATCAGCGGTTGACTATTCCTCAAACAAGAGATATTTATATCTTGCATTACCTCCGTTATTGATAATCTTTGGGTTGCTTGTTGCTTCTCCCAATATTCTGACTGATCCCGGAAAACGGCTCATTAATCATTCTGTGGCATTTGAAAAACCGTTGCCTTTCAAGTTGACTATTGTAAACAATTCCATGATGGCTGTGCAGCAGGAGGACTATACCCTGAAGGTATCCGTCTCAGGACAAGAATTACCGGCAGAGGTTTTCCTGGTAATGGATGGCAATGAGTTCAGAATGCAATCTGAGGATAAACTTAACTTCAGCTATACCTTTAGAAAAATACAGAAAGACCAGGAATTCAAGCTATTGGCTGCAGGTTATTATAGTGATAATTATGAAATAAGTGTCATACCCAAGCCAATCATACTAAACTATGGTATAGAACTTAAGTACCCTATCTATTTAAATAGAAAGTCTGAATTCATATCTAATGTTGGCGATATTAATGTTCCACAAGGAACAGTGCTTAACTGGAAATTCTATACCCGTGATGCAGAAACTGTGCTGTTCAAGTTAGGGGAGAAACTCATTAAGCTCACTTCAGGTAAGTCAAATACCTTTTCTACCAGCCATAAGTTAATGGATGACATCAGTATCAGTATTAATAGTCAGAACAAATATCTCACTAATACTGATTCCTTGCTGTTTTTTGCTCAGGTTATACCTGACTTATATCCTACCATTGCAGTAGAGCAATTCCACGATAGCATATATGATAATAAACTCTATTTTAGAGGATTGGTTAGGGATGATTATGGATTCAGGAACCTTCAATTTAGGTTGGCAAGGGTACACAATGGCAAGCCTGGTGTTGAGATGTCAGTAGAAGTCCTTCTTCAGAAAAATGCCAATGAGCAGAACTTCTATTACTATTACGATCTTCTGACTTTGGGATTAGCTCCAGGGGAAGAACTTTCTTACTATTTTGAAGTATGGGATAATGATGGAGTAAATGGAAGCAAATCAGTAAAGTCACAGTCAATGACCTTCAAAATTCCGACTCTTGAGGAGGTCAATAAAATGGTGGATAAGCACCAGAAAGACCTGATCAACGATTTCAACGCTTCCATAAAAGAAGCCAAAGACATTAAGAAACAGATTGAAAAACTCAATGAAAACCTGATTAACAAAAAAGATCTGAACTACCAGGATAAAAAGCAAATAGAAGATCTGCTACAGCGCCATAAGGACCTGCAGAATAAGTTAGAGAAAATGCAGCTTGAAAACAAGCAGATGAACACGAAAGAATCACAGATTAAAGAAGTAAATCAGGAAATCATTGAAAAGCAGAAGCAACTAGAAAAGTTATTTGATGAGATAATGACGGATGAAATGAAGCAAATGTTTGAAGAGCTTCAGAAGATGATGGATAATATGGATAAAGACAAGATCAAGGATGTGCTGGAAAAGATGAAAACTCAAACAGAAGATCTTGAAAAAGATCTTGACAGGAACCTTGAGTTGTTCAAGCAACTTGATTTTGACAAAAAACTCACAGAAAGTATAGAAAATTTGAAGAAACTGGCTGATGAAGAAAAGAAATTATCTGAAGAGACATCCAACAGCAATAAGAAAGAGAATGAGAAATTAGATCAGAAACAGGAGGAAATAAAAAAGAAATTTGATGAGCTCAACAAAGATCTCGAAGATTTAAAGAAAATGGACCAGCAACTTGAAGAACCAAATGATCTAAAGATACCCACAGACCAAAAGCAAGAAGCTGAATCGGAGATACAAGAAAGCAGCAAGAGTTTAAAGGAATCACAGATGAAGAAAGCTGCCGGGCATCAACAGAAAGCTTCTGATAAGATGAAGCAGATGAGTGATGCGCTTTTTGAGATGCAGATGGAGATGCAGCAGGAAGATTTAGCGGAGGATATGGATGCATTACGTGCAATACTAGAAAACCTGATCAATATTTCTTTTGACCAGGAAGCTCTGATGGGCAGTATTAAAGGCATGAATCGATCAGACCCTAAACTTAATGCAGCCATTGAAAAACAGAAGAAAATCAGTGATAATCTTAATATGGTTGAGGATTCTTTGCTGGCATTAAGCAAGAGGCAGGTCATGATAGAGAATTTTGTAAATCGTGAAATCAGGAACATTAACGACAATGCGGATCTTGCAATGCAGGCTTTGCAAAACCGTTCGATACCTATGGCAACTTCCAAGCAGCAATATGTAATGACTTCCGTTAACAACCTTGCTTTATTACTATCAGAATCTCTCAAGGATATGCAGCAAAATATGGCTATGCAAGCTTCAGGAAAGTCAGGGAAAAAGCCTATGCCGGGGCAGGGTAAAGGTTCCATGAAATCAATGCGTCAGATGCAGGAAAAGTTAAATCAACAGATGGAACAACTGCGCCAGGGTATGAAATCTGCTAAAGGTGAACAAGGCAAGACCGGCCAGGGTTCTATGAGTGAACAACTGGCAAAGATGGCTGCTCAGCAGGAAGCATTAAGGAAGATGCTACAGGATTATAGCAATGAATTGCAAAAGGAAGGCAATGTAAATCAACCCGGACTTAACAAGATGATGCAGGAAATGGAGAAAACTGAAACAGAACTTGTAAATAAAATACTTAATAAGCAAACCATGGAGCGGCAGGCAGAAATACTTACTCGCTTATTAGAATCAGAAAAGGCCGAAATGAAGAGGGACCAAGAGGAGAGAAGAGAATCAAACGAAGCAAAGGATATTCCAAAACCTGATCCTGCTAAGTATTTTGACAGCATAGGGCTTCCTTCAAAGGAAACAGAACTGATACATACAATCCCTCCATCATTTAGAACCTATTACCGCAATAAAGTAAACAGTTATTTTATTCAAATACCTTCAAGCAAGTGAGCATTAATTTTCATACTGAAGACACTGACTATAACCTGGACAACAAACGCTCCATACAAAAGTGGATTACATTTGTCATCAATGATCAAGAGCATTCACTTGGCACCATCAATTACATTCTATGCTCTGATGAGTATCTTTTAGCCATGAATCAAAAGTACTTGAATCATGACACTTATACGGATGTAATAACCTTTGATTACAGCACACCTAAAGTAATAAGTGGCGACATTTTTATCAGCATTGAAAGAGTACATGAAAATGCCCGGCTATTCAAAAAGACCCTTATTGACGAACTTAGCAGAGTTATGGTACATGGGGTACTGCATTTATGCGGCTATAAAGACAAATCATTAGATGAAAGTGCAGAAATGCGCAAAATGGAAGATCACTACCTGGCTTTTGTTCACTAAGCCTTCCTTTATCACATATCCTTATTTTTAGTACTTTTGCAGCCATTAAGATATTGGCTCAAATAATCATTTTATTCCTGCCGGGAATAGAATTGTTCCACGTGAAACTAAGAGAATGTTTAAAGAATATGACATAATTGTTGTCGGTGCAGGTCACGCAGGTTGTGAAGCCGCAGCGTCAGCAGCCAACATGGGTTCATCAGTATTGCTTGTTACAATGAATATGGCCCAAATGGCCCAAATGTCGTGCAATCCTGCAATGGGAGGTATAGCTAAGGGACAAATAGTACGTGAAATAGATGCTCTGGGGGGGTATTCAGGTATTGTTACTGATAGTACTATGATTCAGTTTCGCATGCTTAATAAATCCAAGGGACCAGCAATGTGGAGCCCAAGAGCTCAGAGCGACCGTATACGGTTTTCTGAAAAGTGGCGGCTCATTCTTGAGCAAATCCCTAATGTTGATTTTTGGCAGGATACCGTTACAGAGGTAATGGTTAATGACAAAAGAGCAATTGGCATTAAAACCTTCATGGGTCAAACAATATATAGCAAAGCAGTAATCCTGACCAATGGTACGTTTCTAAATGGTATCATCCATATAGGAACCAAACATTTTGGAGGTGGCAGAATGGGAGATAAGGCTTCTCTTGGATTAACTGAATGCCTCCAGTCCATTGGTTTTGAATCAAAACGTTTAAAAACAGGTACACCGGTAAGAGTAGATGGCAGGTCACTTGACTTTAACAGAATGGAAGAGCAGAAAGGCGATGAAGTACCAGGCAAGTTTTCATTTACCAACACACCTCCACTAAAAGAACAAAAAAGTTGCTATATAACTTATACAAACCTTAAGGTACATGATGCTTTAAGGGAGGGTTTTGATGAGTCGCCTATGTACACTGGCAGGATTGCAGGCAGAGGTCCACGTTATTGTCCATCAATAGAAGATAAGATTGACCGCTTTGCTGACAAGTCAAGGCATCAGCTATTTGTTGAACCTGAAGGTTGGAATACTGTTGAATATTATATTAACGGCTTTTCATCATCCTTACCAGAACAAATACAGTTTAAAGCTTTAAAGTTAGTAGAAGGTTTTGAAAATATAAAGATATTCAGGCCTGGTTATGCCATAGAATATGATTATTTTCCACCCTATCAACTAAAACCAACGCTTGAAACTCACTTAGTAGAACATCTGTATTTTGCAGGGCAAATAAATGGTACTACAGGTTATGAAGAAGCAGCATCACAGGGCTTGATGGCAGGCATTAATGCACATTTAATGCTCAACCAACAAGAGCCATTAATATTAAAAAGATCTGAAGCATACATTGGAGTACTCATTGACGATCTGATAACTAAAAGTATTGATGAGCCTTATCGCATGTTCACTTCAAGGGCTGAGTACCGGATTTTGCTTAGGCAGAATTGCGCTGACTTAAGGCTTACTCCTTTATCATACAAGTTAGGATTAGCCAGTGAGCAACGTATGAATAGAGTAGGGGAGAAGCAGCGTTGCATAAAAGAGATGCTTGAGCTTATTTCATCTGTTTCATTTACACCTTCTGAAATCAATAACCATTTAGAACAATCAGACACCGCCCCTATAAGTCAAAAGATAAAAATGTCAACCCTTTTGTTAAGGCCTCAAGTAAACTTTAAAGATCTGTCAACTTATAGCAAGGTTATACTGGATAAAATATCATCTCTGGGAGATCTGGCAGAAGAGGTTATTGAAGAAGCAGAAATATTGACCAAATACGGCGGTTATATCGACAAGGAAAAGAGCCTGGCTGACTCCTTGTCAGAATATGATAATATTCCTTTAAAGTCTGACTTTAATTACAATTCTCTCGTATCTTTGTCATTTGAAGCACGTGAAAAACTCACTAAGCAAAAGCCTTCAACTATTGGCCAGGCAAGTAGAATTAGCGGAGTTTCACCAGCCGATATTGCGGTACTAATTGTATTTTTGACTCATTAAAGACTAAATATGTTTCACGTGGAACAACCTGTTGAAATTTCACCTTCTAAATGTCCTGTTTGTGGGCATTCTGACCACTTAACTTACTTAGAATTAAAGGATTACTTCCTGACAAAAGAAGATTTTTCGTTAGTAAAATGCAATTATTGTGGACTAATTGCTACTAATCCTCAACCGAAACTAGAAGAAATTGGCAGATATTACAATTCGGGCAATTACATTTCACATGCCACTAACTCGATAAGTTTAGTAGATCGAATTTATAACCTCATTCGTAAAAGAACCCTTGCATCTAAAATATCGCTGATTAAAAAGCATACTAACGGCAACCATCTCTTAGATATTGGATGTGCTACCGGTGTTTTTTTAAATTATTGTTCACAGCACAATTTTACTGTTGAAGGTGTTGAACCTGATGAAAAAGCAAGGAACTATGCCTGTGAGCACTTTAACCTCAACGTAAAAGACCTTAACAATCTGAATAATCTTAAGGAAAATTCCTTTGATATCATCACTATGTGGCATGTACTGGAACATGTAAATGATATAAATGAAAGGTTATCGGTGGTTTGGAAATTACTTAAGGACGATGGAATTGCTATAATCGCCTTACCTAATCCTCAGTCCTATGATTCATTGTATTACAAAGAATACTGGGCTGCCTATGACGTACCCAGACACTTATATCATTTTTCGCAAGCTGCATTTAACTGTTTGGCTAAAATGAATCACTTTAACATGATTAAAACAGTACCCATGTTTTACGATTCATTTTACATATCACTCTTAAGTGAAAAGTATAAAAATGGGAAAGGATCTCCTTTTAAAGCAATTTATCGAGGCTGCTTATCAAACATTCATGCAATGGCAAACCATAAGAATTATTCCAGCCTGATTTATATACTTAAAAAGGGCTAAATTCTTGCTATACTGCACAATTTTTGCTAATTAGTCTAATTTTTATACTTATTCAATTGAATTATTGCTCTTTCTAAATACAGGGCTTGATTATTGCTATATAATATTCAATTTAGCAAACGTATATTAATGAAAGATATAATAAGGAAATTCAGGCGGCCACTTTATCTGGCTCTAATGGCTTTGGTTACTTGTTGTTCAATTGCCATTATATATCAGTATATCAATAAAAATAATTCTTCCTTACACCAAGTTGAAGAGTTTAATACTGTTTTAAACAATAGGTACGAAAAAAGCCAACGCCTCCTTAAGGATATAATGAATAGTATTGAAGTAACTGGTTTTACAGATTTCAATGCTATTTCCAAAAAGCTCCCTCCTTATACAAGTCTATTCATTACTAGTGATGATAGTCTGATCTTTTGGTCCAATAATTCTATTCCGGTTAATTTCATTATTCCTGCTAAAAGGATTATTAAAACTCCTAATGGCTATTTTCAACAATATAGTATTACCCATGGCCATTATAAATATGCACTGTTAGACTTAATCAAGTATCAATATCCCTATCAGAATGATTACCTGGTTTCATCCTTCAATCCAGTATATTCTATATCCTCTGCTTATGAAATAAAGGCAGAACCAACACCTTGTAAAGTGTTAGATAATGATGATAATGTTCTTTTCTATTTAAATTCAACTACTAAGCAGACCCTGTCTGGTGTTCAGGAGTTTTTTCTTTACGCTTTGACATTGACAACTTTTCTTCTCTTCATATTTGCTCTTTATTATCTAATAGTTATCATTGGATTTTCATCAACTGTTTCTATTTTGATAGTATTCGCTTCTGTGCTATTTATCAGGTCAGGAATGTTCCTATTAGGAATTCCCCACTATTTCAATGAGTTCAATCTATTCAGTCCCTTAAACTATGCATCATCCCCCTGGCTTCCTTCGTTAGGTGATTTGTTGACTAATACACTCATCTTTGTATCATTAAGTTATTTTGTATTCCTCCTCTTTAAGAATGCTTTACTTAGTCCATCCAATACTATTCTAAAGTTATTATATACCCTCCTCTGCTTGGTTGGACTGACTTTTATCTATTACCTGAGCCTCTATTTAATTGATACGTTAATTATTAGCTCCTCCTTTGAATTAAACCTTTCAAGGATACTTGAATTTTCATTCTTTAGCCTTATTGCTTATTTTATTATAGCACTCATACTCTTAAGCTTTTTCTTCATTTCATACGTTCTCGTCAGGATTATCAGTGAGTATACAGGAAAAGTCCTGTTTCTACCTATATTTATCGTATTTAGCTTTGGTATCTGGCTTCTGTTATCCAAGCATGGCATCTATACTCCTCAAATTGAGGAGATGTTCTTACTGCTCATTTACATCATCTTAGTATTTGCCATCATTGCAAAAAAATTGCCATTCCCTCATTTGACCACTACAACCCTCTTAATTCTCCTTCTAACTATAATCTCATCATTCTGTTTGTATCATAATAGGGAAACTAAGGAAATAGAAGAACGGAAACTTATGGCGCTTCGGCTTTCTACTGATCAGGATAAAGTAGCTGAATACTTGTATGCCGAGATTGAAAAGGATATAATGATAGATACAACCCTGCAGAAGAAATTCATGTCAGCCTGGTATAAGCCTTCCGAAGAAACCTCCTGTATAGAATACATACAAAACCGTTATTTCAACGGGTTCTGGACAAAATACAATGCTCAGATTACACTCTGCTATCCTGAAAAGCAACTTTCATTAGCCCCTTCAAATGTTGTAATCGGTTGCAATGAATATTTTGATGCTATTATTGCCAATATCACAGAGAAAACAGCCAATAAAACGCTTTACTATATAAAGGAATCTTATGCTAATAGCAGTTACCTTGCCCGCATTCCCATAACAAGTTCAGATTATCACAATCAACAAGCTTCCATAGTAATTGAGCTTACTCAAAAGTATGTACAAAAAGGGTTAGGTTATCCTGAATTGTTACTGGATAAATCGTTCATTTCCTACTATGATATGAGTATATATTCATACGCCATATATTCAAATCATGAATTGATTCGGAATGTGGGCGATTATCCTTATAGCATTTCTGAAGAACAATACCTGCAATATAAAGGAAATAATAGTTTTTTCAATAAAAGAGGATATAATCATCTTTATCACTCTATAAACGACAATACATCAATCATAATAAGTAAAAAGAACCTGAGTTTACTTGATACGCTTGCACCTTTTACTTATCAGTTGATTTTCCATATAATCATTATTTTCCTTCTTAACCTTGTCTTCAACTATCGCAAATTGCGAAAGAACTACCCTGCTTTAAAATCACAGTTGCAGATTATGTTGGTTGCTCTGGTTTTGTTTTCTTCTGTCATATTTGTTTTGGCCACTCTTCAAAATATAAAGAGCCTGAACAGTAAGAAGAATAAGGATATGCTAAGTGAGAAAGCACATTCCGTGTTAATTGAAATGGAGCACAACCTTAATATTTTTGATATTCACAACAATGCACAACAATCAAACCTTCAGGAGTTGCTAACGAAGTTTTCATTGGTGTTCTTCTCTGATATCAATATATATTCCGTGCAAGGTAACCTGATGGCTTCATCAAGGCCTGAAATTTTTGAAGAAGGGTTAAAGTCAAATCTTATTAATGCTGAGGCTTATAATCAGCTCTCTGTAAATCAACGTACTTTCTATATCACCAATGAACAGATTGGCAGATATAAATATCTTTCAGCCTATATTCCTTTACGGAATAAGGATAACAAACTGGTTGCCTATATCAACCTTCCATACTTTGCCCGAGAACATGAGCTACGGCAGGAAATATCTTCATTCCTGGTTGCTTTTGTTAACATCTATATCATCCTGACTGCAATAGCTGTGCTTATTTCATTAATTGTAAGTAATTATATAACGCGCCCACTACAACTAATCAGGGATCAGTTCAGCAATGTTAAGTTGGATAAGAAAAATGAAAAGATTCCTTACAATCGCAATGATGAACTGGGTAACCTGATCAAAGAGTATAACCAAATGCTGGATAAATTATCAGATAGTGCAGATAAATTAGCGCAATCAGAACGTGAGAATGCATGGAAAGAGATGGCTCGCCAGGTTGCCCATGAAATAAAGAACCCGTTGACTCCTATGAAACTCAGCATACAGCATCTATACCGTTCGAGGAAGGATAATTTACCCGATTGGGATGCGCGGTTTGCTAAAACCACTACTTCACTTATCCAGCAGATTGATTCACTTGCAGCTATTGCTACCGCATTCTCTGACTTTGCCAGTTTTCCAGTTCCATCTAATGAAAATGTTGAAATCATAATATTAATCAAGAATACCATTGCCTTGTTTAATCCTCAGCCTGAATTCAACATCACATTCAATCATCCTAAGCAACATTGTTATGTATATGCCGATCGCAAACAGCTAACAAGGGTAATGATTAATATGCTTAATAACTCAATACAGTCAATTCCGATGAATAAGATTGGTCAAATTGACATAACGCTAAAATCTGAAGAATCAGAACATATCATACTTATATCCGATAATGGAATTGGTATCCCTGAAGAACAGAAAAGTAAGATATTTTCACCTAATTTTACCACCAAATCAGCGGGGACCGGTTTAGGACTCGCAATGGTTAAAAATATCATTTATTCAGCTAACGGGAGTATCACTTTTTCATCGGACACCACAGGTACTACCTTTGAAATACGATTACCGGCAGTTAAACCTGAAAATAAACAATTACCTTGAATCCATTTAAAAAGCTAGCAGGTCAGACAGCAATTTATGGTTTACCCACCATTGTAGGCAGGCTATTGAATTACTTGTTAGTACCTCTCTATACTCGTGTATTTTCGCCTGCAGAATATGGCGTAGTTACTGAAATTTATGCTTATGTAGCCTTTTTGTTCGTGATATTGACCTATGGAATGGAAACCGCATTCTTCAGGTTCACGACCAGTCATCCTGATAAAGGAAAAGTATTTGGTACATCACTGTTTTCCTTATTAATATCTTCCTCTCTCTTTGTACTTATAGTATTCATTTCAGCACCCACCATTTCATCGGCAATGGGTTATGCGAATAATCAGGAATATATCAAATGGTTTGCTTTAATACTAGCTGCTGATGCTATCAGTTGCATTCCGTATGCACAGTTGAGACTTACAAACAGGGCATTCAGATTTGCTTTCGTCAAGATTACAAACATTGCCTCCAATATTGGTTTTAATGTTCTGTTTATCATACTATTCCCATACCTGCTGAAGCACCATCCTGAGGCTTCTTATTCAGGCTTAATAAGGATGATTTATGATCCGGAGATAGGAGTAGGCTACATTTTCATTTCTAACCTTATTTCAAGCGTACTTACGTTTGTAATGCTGCTTCCCGGTATGATCAAGACCAGGATGAAACCTGATCTTCAACTTTTAAGAAGCATGCTCCAATATAGCTGGCCATTACTCATATTCGGCCTAGCAGGCATAGTTAATGAAACTTTCGACAGGATCATTCTTCCAAACCTTTTACCATCCAATGTTGATTCGATGGCACAATTAGGAATATACGGAGCCTGTTACAAGGTTTCTATATTAATGACACTTTTTGTACAAACCTACCGTTATGCGGCAGAACCTTTCTTTTTTGATACTTCGAAATCTGTTGATGCAAAAAAAACATATGCAAGGTTAATGAACTACTTTATCATTATCTGCCTATTTATTTTCCTTGTGATTATGCTTAATATCGACATTGTACTTCTCTTTATTGGTAAGGACTTCAGAGAAGGAGCCAAGGTAATCCCTATTCTGTTATGGGCTAATCTGTTTTTAGGCGTTTTTTATAATCTCAGCATATGGTTTAAACTAACTGACAAAACACGTAAAGGAGCGTTGATTTCAGTGCTTGGCGCTGCAGTGACTCTGGCATTCAACTTTATGCTTATTCCTTCAATGGGTTATATGGGAGCCGCATGGGCTACTTTTATCTGCTATGCATTTATGATGGTTCTTTCCTATTTGCTAGGTCAGAAATACTACCCTGTAAACTATAATCTGAAAGCTGCTACCCTGTATTCCATACTCACCCTGGCAATATATTTTGTTTCAGGCTTTACCGATCAGCTCTCTACAGGTCTAAAGGTATTTGTTAATTTCATATTATTGATGATATTTATTGCTGTTGTAATAACCAAAGAAGGAAAAGGACTAATTGCCAAAAAAGCAAAAGGCTGAAGGTTGTTGATTTTAATGTTTAATTTTGTGAAATTATTGAAGAGCCTCAACAATTATATACCCGGTAAACAAGTTAGAATTATGCAAATCAGAATTGTAAACAATTCAACCAATGTAAATCCATCATACGAAACAATGCAATCAGCAGGAATGGATTTAAGAGCTGATTTAAAGAAACCGGTTGAACTAAAACCATTGGAAAGGGCATTGATCCCAACAGGCTTGTTTATTGAATTACCCATAGGATATGAAGCTCAGATAAGGCCCAGGAGCGGGCTTGCTGCCAAAGCGGGTATTACTGTCTTGAATGCTCCGGGAACTATTGATGCTGACTATAGGGGTGAAATTATGATAATATTGGTCAATCTTTCAAGCCAGTCTTTTGTTATTAACCACGGCGACAGAGTAGCACAAATGGTCATTGCCCGTCATGAAAAAGCAGAATTGATAGAAACAGATACACTTAATGAATCAGCCAGAGGACAAGGTGGATTCGGGCATACCGGACTGAAATAATGACCGTCAATAAATATATTTAAATTAATGAAAATCCACTTATTTATACAGATAGCACTATTGTTGGTCCTACCCTTTGCCGGGAAAGCACAAGAAATTCAGGAAGGTGGCGAAAGCATAGTTACTAAAGAACAGGCTCGCTTATTTCAGGATAAGAAAAAGACTGAATCACTATTTTTCGATGCTAATAAAGCCAAAGTTACTGAAAATCCCGGTGAAGCTATGCATCTATTCAAACAGGTGGTGGAGCTTGACCCTGCTCATGATGCAGCCTGGTATGAACTTGGGCTGTTATATTACCAGCAAAGGGACATTAAAAATTCTATTTCTAATCTGGCAAAGGCATATGAATTAGACCCAAACAATGTA
>JBAXYX010000044.1:0-18248 GCA_041670625.1 Lentimicrobiaceae bacterium
AATACTGCGCAGAACGTCAATGGATGAATTGCCACAGTTGATTAATGTGGTAAAGGGGGACATGAGCCTGGTAGGACCGCGTCCGTTACTGGTGGAGTTCCTGCCTCGATATACTCCACACCAGAATCGCCGCCATGAAGTCAAACCGGGTATGACAGGCCTGGCTCAGGTAAGTGGTCGTAATGCTATCACATGGCAGCAGAAATTTGATTATGATGTTTGGTATGTTGACCACATTTCTTTCATGCTTGACGGGATGATACTGATCACAACTATTGTGAAGGTAATCAAGAGGGAAGGAATTGACTGCGAAGATTTTGATTGACCTGTTTCATTTGTTTCTGCAAACTTTTATTCCTTTCAATTGTGTATATATATACACCAAAGGAGGAATCAAAAATGAAAAAAACGCGCAACCTTTTCATTTCTCTCATTATGGTATTTATGGCATGGAATGGTTCTATAGCCCAGGATCAGCCTGCCATGGCGAACCAGGAATTGACGGAAATGATGAAATTTGTCGGATACTGGGAAGGTCCGGCTACCCAATTACTCAATGGCCAAAAGTACAGTTTTACTTATTATATCAATTTTAAGATAGTAGCGGATGGCAACGGATTGATCATGAGTGAATGGTATACTCATCCTGAACTGGGTATGCTTGATGGGTATAACCTGATTGGTTACAATGCCAATGACAAGCAAATTCATTGGTTTTCAATCGATAATTTTGATTCAGCACATGAACACCTGGGCACATGGTTGACTCCTGATCACTTTTTTATGGAGGCGCATGAAACAGTGAATGGGAAAAGTATGATCGAAAAAATTAACATGGTCATGAAAACCGCCAATCAGATTGAATTTTCAAGTGTTTCAACTATCGACGGGATTGAATCAAATAGAATTGAAGCTGTATTCAACCGAAATATAAAGTAAAACTGATGATGATACAGGCTGATCAATGAGTGGTTCAAATCGGGTATACCGGGATAAATATTTTATACTTTTTAACGTAATCCTGTTAACTAAGCGTATAAATCGACTAATTTTGATTCATTAAATCTGAAACCATGGATCAACATCTTTCAAACTTTCGCAATCAGTGTCGGATGAACAAATTGCCTTTCTCCGTTATTTTACTGATGCTTATATTTGTCTTTTCTTCATGCCTTACAGTGGAAAAGAAAGAGTACACGTATCAGTTAACGGGCAATAATTCAGGCAGACTCACTATTAAATATATCAACATCTATTCCATCATGGATGAAGGTAAAGATGTTTCCATTGATGATTTTAAGGAATTAGTAGACAAATACCTGAATGGAGATCAGATTCTGCAAGATTTTCCAACAGCGACTAATGTCCAAAAGAAACTATTTGAGGAAAATGGACAGTTATGTGGTCAGGTAACCCTTGATTTCCCTGATTTAAATGCTGCCCGGCTTTATCAATTTGATGGTAAAAGTCCGATTATGATGTGTATCAGTTCTGCTTTCGACTCTGAAACTTATACAAGTTCGAACGGGACTTACGGTAACGACCATATGCCGGTTGTTTTTTGGCCTGCCGGGACAGATAAACTCCAGGTTACAACGTCTATTTCTGTTCCGGATGAAACCGGTGTGAGCCTGGTTGATGCCTATCGGATTTGGTTATCTACTAAGAAGTAACGGAACGGAGCGCCGGTACCGAAATAAGAAGATAAAAAAAGGATGGCTCTCACGAACCACCCCTTTTCCCCTTTTTCCCTTTTCATATTTATCATTTTTTTGTCAATTTGTAACTGGCAATGAAAAGAAATAATGTTAACAGAACAAGTTGCGTTTTAACTCTTTATAATATTTTCAGGTTTTAAAAAATCAAATGGACACGCAAATAAAGTCGTCCTTTGTTAATATTTAGCGTACTAACAAGCATTAAAGCAGCAGTACATTTAACAAATATTAACCCGTATATCGTAGAATGAAAAGTATATTTGTAAAATATATTTATCCTATGCATCCTGTATTAAGGCGGGTTATCATGCTTTTTTTACTATTTATTGCGCTTAGTTCAAAAGCCCAGCAATATGTGATCATTAAAGGCCAGGTATGGGATTTGTCAGGTAATGAATTGGTAGGCGCTCATGCATACAATAATACCCGCCATTACGGAACCTTTACTGACATTGACGGGATCTTTTTCATGGTTGTGGTACCGGGTGACTCCCTGCGTGTGAGTATGATAGGATTTAAACCATACAAAATGAGAATTCCAACTCGTTTGAATGCGAATTCCTATAAGCTGGATTTAACACTCCTGGCTGATACCATATTGCTAAAAGTAGCTGAAATTAAACCCTATCCTGCCACTTATGCCGAACTCAAAAGAGAGTTTGTAAAACTTAAAGTCCCTGAGGAAAAAATATTACCTAAAATTATCATGCCCTCAGATCCTACTTTGAACCAATATGCCAATCCCGGAGGCGGTATTTTGCTACCGGGACCTATTGGCTTGCTCTATAATGCCTTTAGCAAAGAAGCTAAAGAATTAAAGAAAATGAATGTAATACTGGCTCAAAACAGTCTCAGAGAGCAATTACTTTCAATCGTTTCACGCAATACCCTTGAGAAAAAATTCGGGTTCAAAACAGATGATGAAATTGACGAAATGATGAAATCATGTGGTATCACTTCAGAGTACCTGAACCAAACCAGAGAATATATTGTAATTCAGAAACTAATGAGATGCGCCGGAAATAAAGGAATAAAACCATAGTCGTATAGTTTTTATTATCCTTTCCATCCGAATATTTGCATTCACCAATCAGGGCCCCATGAATATTTGGCGGGGTTATCAGATTGCTTTTCTTCAAATAATTTGCACTCGCCAATCAGACTCCCCGAAGCAGAACTGAACGTGAGAAGGGCAACCCTGATAAATTCTTAACTTCAATTTTCTGCTCAATGATGAACTAATAATATAATTATTTGTTGACGGGTCAACATACATTTTTAATACTGGTTCTATGACTATAAATAAAACCATGGGTTCAAAAAATATCCAATCTACCGGTTTGACTTCTGTGGAAATACTGAATGATTATCGGATTGCTTTTGAGAGCAGGCAGGCAAGTTTACTTGGACGGAAAGAAGTACTAGCAGGCAAAGGCAAATTCGGAATATTTGGTGATGGTAAAGAAATTCCGCAGCTTGCTATGGCACGGGTATTTAAAAAAGGCGACTGGCGCTCAGGATATTACAGGGATCAAACCTTTATGTTCGCGAGTGGTTTGATGACTCTTGAAGAATTCTTTTCACAGATATATGGCGATACAGATACCACCATAAATCCGGGTACTGCAGGAAGAGTGATGAACAACCACTTTGCATCAAGAAGTCTGGACGAAAACGGGCACTGGAAAGACCTGACCATACAAAAAAACTGTTCTGCTGATATCTCTCCTACCGCCGGGCAGATGCCTCGGTTATTAGGATTAGCGCTCGCGTCAAAGATGTTCCGACAGGATGAAAATACTTTTATTCAGGAAGGCTTTTCAAACCATGGTAATGAAGTAGCTTTTGGTACAATTGGAGATGCTTCGACTTCCGAAGGACACTTTTTTGAAACGATTAATGCTGCGGGCGTGCTTCAGGTACCTATGGCTATTTCAGTTTGGGATGATGGTTGGGGTATTTCTGTTCCGCAGAAGTACCAAACCACCAAGCAGAGCATCTCGGAAGTATTAAAAGGTTTCCAAAGAGATGAAAAGGGAGATGGTCTGGTCATATACAAAGTTGACGGATGGAACTATCAGAAGCTGATGGAAGTTTATAGCGAAGGGATCAGTATATGCCGTACGAAACACATTCCCGTGCTTTTTCATGTTGCCGGGTTAACACAACCACAGGGACACTCGACCAGCGGTTCACAGGAACGTTATAAGTCAAAGGAACGGCTTGATTGGGAGAAAGCATTTGATGGGATTACCAAAATGCGTGAATGGATCCTCCTGGAAAAAATTGCTGATGAGGAAACATTGCAGAGTCTGGAAAAAGAAGCCACTGCCAGAGTAAGAAAGGCTCGTAACAACGCCTGGGACAACTACCAGAAGCCTATAAGGAAAATGCGGGATGATTTTTTACACATGGTGGATGTAACAACCTGCAATTGTGCAAAGACAAATAAGATTGAGAGTATCAAGGAGGACCTTAGTGTTATTGCAGATCCTATCAGGAAGGATATCATTTCATCCGGTCGTAAGATACTCCGCCTGATTTGCGATTCATGTAGTGACCCTTCAAATTCATTAAAAAAGAATGTTACACAGTGGCTCGAAAATGCATCTGTGGATAATGCCGAAAGATATAACTCTTATTTGTATAGCAGATCAGACAGGAGCCTGGCTCATATTCAGGTAATCAACCCACAATATGAAGATCCTGCTATTATGGTCCCCGGAAGGGAAATATTACGTGACAACTTCGATGCTATTCTTGCTAAATACCCCCAAGTAATAGCATTTGGTGAAGATGTGGGCAAAATAGGAGGCGTTAACCAGTCCTATGAAGGATTACAGGAAAAGTATGGCATAAACAGAGTATTCGATACCGGCATCAGGGAAGCGACCATCATAGGGCAGGCTATCGGTCTTGCTATGAGAGGCTTCAGACCCATTGCTGAAATTCAGTATTTTGATTACTTGTTATATGGATTGCAGGTTATCAGCGACGACCTGGCTACCTTGCAATACCGCACCAGAGGTGGACAAAAAGCACCACTCATCATCAGTACCCGCGGGCATCGCCTGGAAGGAATATGGCATTCAGGATCACCTCTGAGTATGATTATTAACTCCGTAAAAGGAGTACATGTATTAGTACCCCGCGATATGACCAGGGCAGCCGCTTTTTATAACACCATGCTCCAAACCGATGAACCTGCCTTAATCATTGAACCATTGAATGCATATCGCTTACGCGAAAAGAAGCCCCTGAATTACGGCGAATTCACTATCAGGCCCGGTATTCCTGAAATACTCAATAAAGGTAAGGATGTAACCATTGTTACGTATGGTTCATGCGTGCGCATTGCGCAGGATGCCGTTGCCCAACTCGAAGGCTTCAATATATCATGTGAACTGATTGATGTGCAATCATTGGAACCCTTTGATATAGAACATTCCATAGTGAAATCACTCAAAAAAACCAATAAGATTGTATTTTTTGATGAGGACGTTCCCGGTGGAGCTACTGCTTACATGATGCAGAAGGTTATTGAAGTACAAGATGGATATAAATATCTTGATGCTCCTCCACGTACCGTAACCGCTAAAGAACACAGGGCAGCCTATAGTACGGATGGGGACTATTTTTCCAATCCTAATGCGGAGGATGTTTTTGATGCAGTCTACAATTTGATGCATGAATACAATCCGAGCAAGTTCCCTAAAATATTTTGAGAGGCTGCTATCTGTCAATATGTATAGGTAGTCTGATTGGTTGAATGGATCAATAACCTTCACGTTAAAGAAGTATGACAAAAAGAGAACATGATCAACCTTGATTTTTTATACCTTTACAGGCTGTTAAAACATTTTACATTTAATGAAGCTCTCAATTGTAATTGTAAATTACAACGTAAAATATTTCCTTGAACAATGTCTTTATTCTGTTGAAAAGGCAATGAGCGGCTTAGATGCTGAAGTATTTGTTGTTGATAACAACTCTGTGGATGGCTCTAATGAGATGACGGCTTCCAAATTTCCCTGGGTAAAGCTGATCGTCAATAGTGAAAATACCGGTTTTTCACGCGCCAACAACCAGGCTATTAAGGTTGCGACCGGAGAATATATACTGTTACTTAATCCGGATACGGTATTAGAACAAAATACCTTAAAAAAGTGTATGGAGTTCATGGATGCTCATCCTGATGCAGGAGGATTAGGCATTAAAATGGTTGATGGGAAAGGAAAATTCCTGCCTGAATCAAAGAGAGGATTGCCTACTCCCGAAGTCGCTTTTTATAAAATTGCAGGCCTGTCGGCTTTATTCCCAAAGTCGAAACTGTTTGGCAGATACCACTTAGGATTCCTTGATCGCGATCAGATACATGAAGTTGAGATTCTTTCAGGCGCTTTTATGATGCTTCGTAAGAAAGCCCTGGATAAAGTGGGTTTACTGGATGAAACTTTCTTTATGTATGGAGAGGACATTGACCTGAGTTATCGAATTATTAAGGGTGGGTACAAAAATTACTATTATCCGGAAGCCAGAATAATTCATTATAAAGGAGAAAGTACCAAGAAATCAAGTATTAATTACGTCTTTGTTTTCTATAATGCGATGGTCATCTTCGCTAAAAAGCACTTCTCACATAAAAATGCCCGATTATTCTCCATATTCATTCATATTGCTATTTACCTCAGGGCCGGACTGGCTATATTTAACAGGTTGATGCACCAATTACTGATGCCCATTATTGATGCATTGGTTATTTATATGGGTTCCCTGCTTATAGTAGATTATTGGGAAACCAATGTCATTTATACCATTGGAGGGCATTATCCAAATATGTTCCTTTCCATAATATTGCCTCTTTATTTGCTGATTTGGCTGTTTTCAGTGTTTGTAAGTGGCGGGTATGATAAACCGGTAAGGATTAGAAAGATTGCGACCGGTATATTAATCGGTACTATTGTAATATTGGTGTTCTATGCGCTGCTTCCTATCCATTTCCGTTTCTCAAGAGCCATTATTATCCTGTCGGGTCTCTGGGCATTGGTATCCATGACCGGAATGAGGCTCATTCTTCATCTTTTGAAATTCAAAGATTACGCACTGAGTTATAATCCGAATAAACGGTTTATTATTATAGGGGAAGAAAAGGAATCAAAGCGAGTAGCTGATTTACTGCATAAAACCCTGGCTAATCCTGCTTTCATCGGGTTGGTCAGCATTCATAAAAGCAATGATAGGGTGAGTGGGTTTATAGGTACCCTCAGCCAGATACGAGACATTATAAGCATTTATAAAATAGATGAAGTCATATTTTGCGCCCATGATATACCTGCAAAAAATATCATTGACACCATGACCCAATTGCAGCATGAAGAAGTTGATTTTAAGATTGCGCCTCCTGAAAGCTTGTCGATCATAGGCTCTAACTCTATTAATATCACGGGTGACTTATTTGTAATTGACATCAACTCAATAGGCAAGTCGAACAATCTTCGCAACAAAAGACTGTTTGACTTTGCTACTTGTTTGATACTCCTCCCTTTGTTCCCGGTGTTAATGTGGTTTACGAAAAAACCACTGGGATTTGTATATAACATTTTCAGGGTACTTACCGGTTTCAGGACATGGGTGGGTTATAGCAATTACTGTGATAAAACACTTCCCCATATAAGGAAGGGTATTATCAATCCTTGTGATGGTCTGACTAAAGAGATTGACAGCGAAACAGCTTTAAGACTCAATATGCTTTATGCCCGTGATTACAAAATGGGAGCCGACCTCAATATAATATGGAGGGGTTTCAGAAATATGGGCCGTTCCTAACAAATTCACCAAACCTTTTCTGTACTGGTTTGTTAAATATCGCAACATTGAAAGCGCTAATTTAACAGGTACATAGCCTTAATAATTATCGCAACCCTAAAAGCACTAATTTAACAGGTACATAGACTGCATAATTGTAATTATATGGCAAAGTTTGAAATAGTAATGCCCAAATTGGGTGAAAGCATCATTGAAGCAACCATTACCAGATGGATTAAGAAACCCGGTGATATGATTGAGGAAGATGACCCTATTGTAGAAATAGCAACTGACAAAGTAGATTCTGAAATCCCCTCACCGGTTGAAGGTAAACTATTGGAAATTAAGTATAAAGAAGGTGATGTAATTGAAGTAGGTAAAGTGATTGCTATTATCGAAACCGAAAACGGAGCGTCGGATTCAAACACCATAGATTCAAACACCATAGATTCATCGAAAGCTCAAGAAGTAAAAGAACCGATTGCCTCCCCTGTTATAGAGAAGTTTACCGGTGATCAGCCAACACAGTCGGCTGAATTTGAAACAGACAGGTTTTATTCACCATTGGTTAAGAATATTGCAAAAACAGAAGGTGTTTCCGGTCAAGAACTTGCCAGGATAGTCGGGACCGGTAAAGATGGAAGACTTACCAAGGACGATCTGATGGCCTATCTTGAAAAGCGGAAGATAATTCCTGTTCCACCTGCTACTCCTGTTTCGCCTGCTAATCGGGCAACTCATGCAACTGCCCATCAGGGAGATGAAATAGTGGAAATGGACAGGATGCGTAAGCTGATTGCAGATCACATGGTTATGTCGAAACAAGTTGCACCTCATGTTACTTCATTTATTGAGGTTGATGTTACCAATATGGTTCAGTGGCGTGATAAAGTAAAAGATGAATTCTTTAAACGTGAAAAAGAAAAAATAACCTTCACCCCTATTTTTATTGAAGCAGCTACTCAGGCCATTAAAGAATTTCCAGGTGTTAATGCCTCAGTAGATGGATATAATATCATACTGCGTAAAAACATAAATATTGGAATGGCAGCAGCATTGCCTTCTGGCAATCTTATAGTACCTGTAATAAAAAATGCTGATCAGAAAAGTTTGCTCGGACTGGCAAAAGAAGTGAATAGTTTTGCCGAAAAAGCACGCCAAAATAAACTTGATCCTGATGATATACAGGGGGGTACTTTCACCATCACTAACCTGGGTACTTTTGGAAGTATTACGGGTACACCCATTATCAACCAGCCACAGGTAGCCATATTGGGGTTGGGAGTGATCAGGAAGAAGCCGGTTGTGCTTGAAACGGAACAAGGTGATGTGATTGCCATCAGGCAAATGGTAATTCTGTCGTTAGCCTATGATCACCGGGTTGTTGATGGAGCTCTTGGAGGTAAGTTCCTTCAAAAGATGCAACAGATTTTGGAAAGTTTCGACACGAACAGGAAGATTTAACTCGATTTTAATTAACTTCGCCACATCATAGGCAAAGTTGTTTGTGATGCTTTTTTGTATAAATGGAACTAAACTTAATAAAACCGATTGCAGTCTTTGATTTGGAGACCACAGGGGTTAATGTTGCAACGGATAGAATCGTTGAAATCAGTATCATTAAAATTAATCCTGATGGCAAGGAACAAATCTTGTCACAAAGAATTAATCCAGGCATACCGATTCCGGAAGAAGCTTCCAAAATACACGGTATTACCGATGATGCTGTGAAAGATATGCCTTCATTTGCAGAATACGCGCCTAAACTAGTGCAGTTTTTGGGCAATTGCGATCTGGCCGGTTATAATTCAAATAAGTTTGATATTCCGCTTCTGATGGAAGAATTTTTAAGAATAGATATGGCATTTGACTTAAAAGGCCGGAGGTTGGTTGATGTGCAGAACATCTTCTATAAAATGGAACCACGCACTCTGAAAGCAGCATACAAATTTTACTGTAATAAGAATCTTGAGAATGCTCATTCTGCTGAAGCTGATGCGATAGCAACTTATGAAATCCTGAAATCGCAACTGGCCCGTTATGAAAATGTGGAATACCTGGCTCCTGATGGATCTACCTGTAAACCCATTGTCAATGACATGAAGGCATTACATGACTTTTCTTCACAGAACCGGAATGTGGACCTGGCCGGTCATATTATCTATAATTCAAAAGATGTTGAAGTTTTTAATTTTGGCAAATATAAAGGGAAGGTGGTGCTTGAAGTATTCTCCTTTGAACCTTCATACTATGACTGGATGATGAAAGCTGATTTTCCGTTATACACCAAAAAGACCATTACGGCTATTAAACTGAGAGGGTTCAATAAAAATTCAGTTAGCATTTCATAGGCCCTGGTTACATGAAAATTATTTGCATAGGCAGAAATTATCTTGAACATATCAATGAATTAAATAGTATTGTTCCTGACTCGCCTGTTTTCTTCATGAAGCCGGAGTCAGCCGTTATTAGAGCAAATCTGCCTTTCTTCTATCCTTCGTTTTCAAATGAGATACACTATGAGGTTGAACTGGCATTACATGTTAGTAAAGTAGGCAGGAATATTCTTCTAAAACACGCTCATACATACTACGACGGAATTGGCGTAGGAATTGACTTTACAGCACGTGATTTGCAGAGAAAAGCTATCATGGAAGGATTACCCTGGGAAATGGCAAAAGCATTTGATGCATCAGCCCCTGTTAGTGAGTTTATACCTGTCAGGGATTTTGATAATATCCATAATATAGGTTTTGGCCTTTATAAAAATGATGAACTTGTTCAAAAAGGGAATTCGTCAGAAATGATCTTCAACTTTGATACGATTGTCTCTTATATTTCTCGTTTTGTTACGCTGAAACAGGGCGATATGATTTTTACGGGTACACCCGCAGGGATTGGTCCTGTTAATATTGGTGACCAGTTAGAAGCATTTATAGGCGACAAGAAGATGCTATTGTGTAAAATCAGGTAGACTAAATAAAGATCACATCTTCAATTACTTTACGTCCGGCCTTCGTATTGATCAGCTTTACAAGTTTTTTTCTTGAGAATTCCATTTCATACCGTAAAGCATCTGACTTCAACTTAACCATCAATACTTTATTTTTAATAAACATGTGATCCGTTTCCTTTGATATTACCGGCCCTACAATACCATCCCAAAGAGATAAAACTTTCCCCTCATAAATCATGTCAAGATGCTTATATTGCGCTAACCAGGATTCTATTACATCTTTGAGTGACTGGTTATCATAGTTCCTGCTTTTCATGAAGTCATTGCTTTATAGGTTGGGCGGTTCCATTTACAACATTAAAAATCAAATGCTCCTGGTTCGATTCTTTTATAATCAAATTAATGTGCTCAGGTTGTGTATCCGTAATAAAAACCTGTCCGAAGCTATTGCTGCCTACCAGATTAATGATCTGTGATACCCGCTTTATGTCGAGTTTATCAAAGATATCATCAAAAAGAAGGATGGGTTTATAGCCTTTAATGGTTTTAGTATATTCAAATTGAGCGAGCTTGAGTGCAATAAGGAAGGATTTCTGCTGCCCTTGTGAGCCAAACTTCTTTACGGGTAAACCTCCAATAATGAGGTCAAGGTCATCTTTATGAACGCCACCGGTTGTATAGTGTAATACAAGGTCACGCTCCAGACAGGCTTGTAAAACTTCGGTCAGATTTTGATCTGAAAGATCAGAATGATAGGTAATGTCAACCTCTTCTTTCCCCTGGCTGATAAACTCAAAATATTGTCGGAAGACGGGAATAAACCCTTTAAGAAATTCAGTACGTTTAGTAAAAATTCTTTCAGCCGGTTTCTCCATCTGGCTGACATATATTTCAAGAGCAGGCAAATCAAAAGTCCTATTCTCACCAAATTGTTTCAATAAGGCATTGCGCTGTGCCAGTGCTCTATTGTATGTGATAAGGTCATTAAGATAAAACCGGTCAAACTGTGAAATTACGCTATCGATATACTTGCGGCGGATTTCGCTTCCTTCGTTTATCAGGTCGCGGTCATAAGGAGAAACCATTACCAGAGGAAATTCACCAATATGATCTGCAAGTCGTTCATAGTCTTTCCCATTGATCCTAAACTGCTTTTTTGTATTACGCTTTTGAATACAGCTTACTTCATCCATTCCATTCTCATCACGTAAAAACTTGCCATGAAGAGCAAAAAAATCCTGTCCGTGCCTTATGTTCTGACTATCAACTAAATTGAAATAGCTTTTTGTAAACGCAAGGTAGTATATCGCGTCCAGTATGTTGGTCTTCCCTTCTCCGTTATCACCTATAAAACAATTGATGCGTTCAGAAAAGGTTAATGTACTGTCAGCGTAATTTTTAAAATTATATAGTTTCAGATTCTTTAAAAACATTTTTTCAGGGCCGTTGTTGATGCAATAATTTAATTTAGGCAAGGTCACGAGTTCAATTCTCGTCCTCGCTACAAAGCCGTTGTTGAAGAAATAATTTAATTTCGGCAGATACTTTTTCAAGGAGCCAGACAGGTGTTGAAGTAGCTCCTGTAATCCCAATACTTTTTGCGTTATGGAACCATTCACTCTTTAGCTCATCAATACCTGAAACCCTGTATGTATTGCTGTTCACTTTTGTACAGACAGATGCCAAATAAGCTCCATTTGAGCTTTGACGTCCTGAAACGAAGATAACAACATCATTTTGTTCTGCAAAATTTATTAATTCAGGTACCCGTTTCTTCATGCTTCCACATATAGAATTGATGACCTGCACTTGGTTTGTTGGAATGTCTCTCTCCTTAAACTTGATGAAAAGGTATTTCACAAACTCCTCATAGTCTGTTACATTCGATGTTGTTTGAGCAAATATACATAATGGCACAGACAAGTCAATGGAAGAAAGGTCAGTACTATTTTCAACCACTACCGATCGGCCCTGACAATATCCGAGTAATCCGATTACTTCAGGATGATTCTTTTTACCAAATATAACTACCTGTCCATTTTTTGGAAGCATCTGTATGCTGCAAAGCTTTACTTTTTGCTGCAACCTCTTTACAATGGAACAAGTGGCATCAATTATATTATTTCCCGAATTATGAAGTAATTGTTGTGTTTCAGGATTGACACCATGGGCTCTGATCAGAACGGAAGCATTCGTTAGTTTTGGAATTTCAACATCTGTGATCACCTTTAAACCTAAAGTCTCCAATCTTTCTATTTCCTCCGGACAATGTACTAACTCACCAAGGCTATACAAATTCAAAGATTCATGGAGCAATTTGTCAACAGAAAGTATGGCTTTCTTAACACCTGGGCAAAAGCCCGCATGAGGGTCAATATTTATTACAGCCATAATGTTTCCGTTTTTACAAAAATACGAATTTTGGGAACACCGACATGCATTTTTGATAGCAGTAAAAGCTTTCTAGAGATTTACTCCTAAACTGATAAAGTTTGGAGAACCGACAAGGTGATATGCTGATCGGGCGTAGCTAAAATTAAATCGGGATATTTTAAAACCGAATCCCCATGAAAAGCCAACAGTTGAACGCTTACTTTCAAGTTTCATTTCCTGCCGGCGCTGATAATTATAACCCAGGCGAATACTGAAATTTTTAGTGGGAAGGAACTCACCACCAAATACAACATGACGCATAGCTTTGTCAGCAAATTCGCCTGCTTTTGATTTGGTCTTTAGCTCACCTGTAAAAGGATCAATATTATCATCGGCAGGATCCGTATAAGTCAGATCCCACTTCTGGAGATTAGTCAACAATATGGAATAACGGAACGGCAGATGTATTAATTTTTTAGAGAAGCCCATTTGAATTTCCAAAGGTAAAGGTTCAATATTTCCCGGGGTAAAGGTGGTTAATTGTCTTCCGATATTTCTTCCTACCAGTGATAGTACAAGTCCCTTATCAGTATTGTGATAGGAACCTGCAACATCCACTGCCAAACCGAAAGAGTTGTATGTTTCAAAAGTAGACGATATTGCTTTCAGGTTTGCACCAATGCTGAAGGAAGAATCCAGCCTCCTGCCCCACCCTAATACTGTTGCGAACTCATTACCGGTAAACTCGCCGCTCATTTCACCTGTTTCATCAGTGTAGGTGAAACTTCCATAATTAATGTACTGAACAGAAGCTGCAAAACTGCCCAATTTATCTAAGGTTCTTGAATAGCTAACAAAACCATAGTTTACATCAGCGAAATTGTCGACATAGTTCAATACAATATCATTGTTCATTTCAGAGGTTAATAATGAAGGGTTATTGAGTGCAATGCTGAGATCAGCATCATCAATAGCCACAAAATTATATCCCAAAGCAGCAATACGAGCTGAATTAGGTAAATTCAAAAATGAAAAAGCCTGAGAACCTCCTAATTGTCCATATGAAGTATTGAACACAAAAAATCCGGAAACAAGTAAGAATAATGCTTTAAGAGTATGATTCACGGTATTGGATTAAATGATTACTACCTTGCAAATGTAGGATAGCCCCACGAAATTTACTAACAAACGACGATCATTTCAAAATATTGCCATAAAGACAACAAAAACAAACAAGCTGCTTCTATGACTGTTTGCCGGATAAGTTAAGGAAATTATTATGACAGGCAATAACTTGTGGGATGGCAAGGCTCATCTCATCATTATGAATGATAATATCAGCTTTCCTTATTTTGAGTTCCTCTGCCCATTGATTATCCATACGGTCTAATATCTCCTTACGAGTCATGGTATCACGCTTAAGAACCCTGCTTATTCTTTCCTCTTTGGGACAGGTAACTACAATGATTTTATTGAAAAACTTATCAAAACCAGACTCAAATAGAATGGCGGATTCTTGAATGATATAAGGATACTCTTTATGGTCCTCAGCCCAATCAAAGAAATTTTGACGTACACGGGGATGGATAAGAGAGTTGAGCCATTGAAGTTTTTCAATATCATTAAACACGATTTCCGCTAAAGCTTTTCTGTTTATTAAACCATTGTCGCTAAGTATACTATTCCCCGTTTTTTCAACAATCAGGCTAGTCACTTCAGGTTGGTCTAATATTTTCTTTGCTTCGTAATCAGATAGATAAACAGGAATATTGAGAAGCGAAAATACTCTGGCAATGGTTGTTTTTCCACTGCCAATGCTTCCCGTTAATCCAATTTTAAGCATAGTATCAATATTATAATTACAAACTTAGCATAATAATCTGATAAAGTAAAAAAAATAATCACCACTTATTTCAGAATCAGAAACTCAACCTTTTCAGGTTCTATCCGTATGACTTTTGCAAATGACGGTTGGCGGGTAACATAAACCTCAGCAAGATTACTATGCGATGCAGCAGCTTCATGATAGTTGATAGCTACTAAAAAAAGTGACGGATCCAGTCGCTTATATTCTCTCATTGCTACGCGGCAGGTCAGGGTTACTTTATCAGGGAATGTGCGATAGGCAGCTCTTTCACCTTTAGTATCCATACCAATAGGTACCTCAATATCAGCTTCTGTAAATCTTTCAACTGAAATTTTTACCGTTACACTATCATTTGAAATTTTTAGTGCAGGCTTGCCTTGAGGCTTTAACAATTTAAGAGTTATTGACTTATTGTTTTTTAGAAATCTCAAAGACTCATGTTGAGTGTTTATTACATAAGTTGTATCAATAATTGATTTAACGCCATAAATAATCACCGAATCAGGTTCAATTTTAAGAGAATCGTATAACTGAAACTGTGGGATAAAAGAGAGTGAAAGGTCTGCTTTAACAGGTACTTTACGATGAAACTCCTGCTCAAATACGAAACGCAGGGTATCAGGTTCCACCCCTATTAATTCATTTTCCTTTGCCAGTTGTTCGGATATATTTTTAAGAAATTGACTGGTACGAATATACCCGTAATATTGATTACCATCTCTGTGAAGCCTCAGGCCGGAAAGAGTCATTTCAATTTGATTCTTTTTGGCTTTAAACATCTTATTGTACAACTCCAAACCTCTTGCCCTGATAACCAGTGTGATTATGGTATCCTCAGCAGATACCAACACTTTACCGGCAGGTAAATGCTGATATGTTACTCTGAAATTTATTGGAGCTTCATAAACACGGGATAGTTTAATAAGCCCCCACAATATAAATGAAATAGCAGTACAAGCCAAAAAGACGGAGAACTTATTTCTATAGTTTCCGCCCATTTGTTTTTTTCTACTTCCTAGAGGATAAGTAGCTTTTTTCATTCAGTGATGCCTGTCGCCAGGACTACTAATTCCTATTTATTCGCAGAAGGAATCTGATCTTCGACTCCTGAAGCAATAGCAGATTTTTCAAAACGCATACGAGAACCATCTTCAACTTCGATAGTAAAAGTGGTTTCCTGAACTTCAACAATCTTTCCGTGTAAGCCGCCAATAGTAAGAATTTTATCACCTTTTTTCAGTGATTCACGATATTTACGAAGTTCTTTGGCTTTCTTTGTTTGCGGTCGGATAAAGAAAAAGTAAAAGATAACCATAACTAGGGCCAGGAAAATCAGTGAACTGTATCCACTTCCACTTCCAGCGCCTTGTGGTTGTGTCATTAATAAGATGTTTGTCAGCATGGTTTGGGTTATTTGTGTTTTTATTATTTAGAAATATCTTCAGGTAAAACAACCTGTGCTTTTATTCGTAACAAGGTAGTACTTGGTTGTGAGTTACTCAGTACAGTAATGGTTTTATTTTGAAAACCTCTTCTGTTCTCGCTATCAAATTTCACTTCTATTTTATTTGATTCACCCGGTTTAATGGGAGTCTTTGGAAAATCAGTCACCGTACAACCACATGATGTACTGACTTTGGAGATTATCAGGTCAGATTTACCTTTGTTGGTAAATTTAAACCCAAAAGAAACCTTTTCACCCTGAATAATACGACCAAAATCATAAAAGTCATTTTCAAACTGTATAACAGGTAAATCAGTATCAATTTTTCCTTCAGCAGAATTAGGGTTATTAACAATATCAGAAGGCAGCAGACTCTTGTCTTCATTGTTTTGTTTGCATGATATGGTCATCAATGGCAGTGCAAAAACAAGGTAAACGAGTAAATAATACAAGCGTTTCATGAAGTTATGGTTATTAGTTTGTCTCAGCAAATTTATGTTACAAAGATAATAAAAACAGTACAATCATCATACCCCTGATTCACGTTTAATCATTACTTCATAATCACCCAGGTATTTAAAGCCAAAGTTCTGATAAAGCTTTATAGCTGTTGCATTATCTTTATGTACTTCAAGTTTCACCTGGTATCCATCCTCATTGGCCAGTTTTATACAATGCTGAAGCAGGAAAGTAGCCAACCCTTTATTGCGGTATTCTTTTTTTATTCCAAAGTGATGAATATAGGTACGACGTTTGTCGTTGGTTAACCAGGAAGTTCCTATTACCTCATTATCACTGTTAATCAGTATGGGTAGATGACCCCCTGCTTTCAGAGTATTGCTGATTATAGTCGCACTATCTCCTCTGTAACTTCCACCCAGGTTTGTTTCATTCCAAAACTTATTTACCTGCTCAAATAATACAGGATTATATTCAATAATCTTGAACTCGTTAATTTCTTTCATCAATTTCCACCTTTAATAACTTAATTTATCTCTAAATAAAAGGTAAAAGTGTATGCCATTTACTCAAAGATTAAATTATTACCATAATAACAACCTGATTTGGATATGCACAACAACGTTTCTAAGAACATCTTATGCTTATTCCAGTAACCCACGACCTGATTTAATAATTTTACCTTCAGCTTTAAAATCAACAGCTATCTTATCAAGTAAACCATTGATAAACTGCCGGCTTCGGGGTGTACTGTATTCTTTTGATATTTCAATGTACTCGTTGATAGTAACTTTTATGGGGATAGATGGGAAATCAATGAATTCAGTCAATGCCATCTTAATAAGAATGACATCAAGTATTGCAATGCGTTCAAGTTCCCAATTCTGAGCACGTTCACCAATAATTTGATCGAACTCACCATTGTGAAGAATTGATTTTCGGAATAACTTTAAAACAAACTGATTAATAAGGTCTTCTCCTTCTTCATCAGGACTAACGATTAGTGGTGGAAGTGGCTGGAATTCATCCATTTGAGCGTTCCATTTTTTGATAGTTTTCAGAACCATCATTACTGCAGTATCCATGTCGTCAGCCCAATAGAGGTTCTTTTCTTCAAACAAACTGACAAAAGCGTCACTGGCCAAAAGATTTTCAGTCAACAATTGAACCAGTATTTCTTTTTCCTGCTTGTAAGTTATGGAAGGCGCAGCCATGTATTCTTTATATGCTTCAGAATCACGGAAAGTGAAGAAAATTCTTCGAAATATATCTTGTTCATCTGCCCAGGATATCTTTAAACGACTAATATGCTTGCGTACATCACGATTTGTATCGAATTGACATAACACTTTATTTTCAATGAAACGAGTGTTGGGGTTTACTTCAGCCTCTGTGGGTAGGAATTTCTGTCGTGCATCCTCCATTAAATTCCGCGCAAAATCTCCTGTTTCGAGCAGGGCAGAAATCAGGTAAATATAGAGGTCATAAATACTTTCAATATTTGTAACAAGTTTTTTCTCACTTACCATCAAGGGAGTGTCAATAGTTTGATGATGAGCATACAAGGCCTGCATGACCTTTATCCGTAAGTGCCTTCTGCTTAGCATGTATAGATGATGTAAATGA
>JBAXYX010000045.1:0-18099 GCA_041670625.1 Lentimicrobiaceae bacterium
CAGAGGGTAATTCCCTGCGTTATTTTTACGACAAATGCAGAAGGAGAGGGGTGATGTAAAGTTGCACAATGGGCAAGGTATTGAAACACAATGAGTAAGGTACTAAAGCACAATGGGCAAGGTGCCGCAATGCCTGGAGTAAGGCCCTGCGATATTGATTTGACAGAAGCGGAAGTAGTGAGGTAACATACCATTGCACAGAGGGTAATTCCCTGCGTTATTTTTACAACAAAAGCAGAAGGAGAGGGGTGATGTACAGTTGCACAATGGGCAAGGTATTGCAACACAATAAGTAAGGTACTAAAGCACAATGGGCAAGGTGCCGCAATGCCTGGAGTAAGGCCCTGCGATATTGATTTGACAGAAGCGGAGGTAGAGAGTCAATGTATCCTGGTATATAGAGGAAAGTCCTGCTTAATTTGATTGGCAAAAGTGCAAATACAGAGGTAACAAACCGCTGCACAAAGGGTAAGGCCCTGCGTTATTTTTACGACAAAAGCAGAAGGAGAGGGATGATGTACTGCATCACAATTGGCAAAGTATTGAAACATAATGAGTAAGGTACTAAAGTACAATGGGCAAGGTGCCGCAATGCCTGGAGTAAGGCCCTGCGATATTGATTTGACAGAAGCGGAAGTAGAGAGGTAACATACCATTGCACGGAGGGTAATTCCCTGCTTTATTAATATGATCAAGAATGCTTTTCAAAAGTGAACCTTTATGAATGTATATTTTTTTACCTTTGTTCATAGTATTAAAACTATCCGATAGTATGATAAGAAAGGCCTTCAGTTTTATCCTGACGCTATTATTAGTTACAAATTTATATGGTCAGTGGTCTCCTTCCTCTGATTCTATTAAAAAGCATATTTACTATCTTGCTTCATCTGATTTGAAGGGAAGGATGGCAGGAACGGAGGGCGATTCTCTGGCTGCAGTTTATATTCGTGATCATTTCCAATCTTTTGGTTCTGTATTACTTTGTAGTAATGGGTTTCAGTACTTTACACTTGTTACGGATGTTAAAGCCGGGAAGGGGAATAGATTAAACGTACATTCGAAGGATTTTAGTCCTGAAGTTGATTTTCAACCCTTTTCATTCTCCTCCTCATGTTCGGTGGAAGCTCTTGTTGCATTCTCTGGATTTGGAATATCAGGGCAGAGCGACAGTCTTACTTGGGATGATTACAATTCTATAGATGTGAAAGGGAAATGGGCACTTATTTTAAGAGGTGATCCTGAACCTGATAATCCTTCAAGTGAATTCATACCTATGGCTTCCGACAGGTCGAAAACACTTTTAGCAAGAGATAAAGGAGCAATAGGTGTTTTGCTCGTTTCACCCTACTCTATGGAGAAATCAGATCGTTTGATTGACATTACATTTGATAAATCAGTTTCTGATGCCGGTATCCCGGTCATAAGCATAACACGTAAACTGGCTGCTTTTATTCTAAATTTGCCTGTTTCATCCATTGATTCGATTGAAAAGAGAATGCTCAGTCAAAAATCATCTATTACTTTCCTGACTGAATCAGTATTAAAAGCAACAACTAGTATTGAGCGTACAAAAGCAACCACTCGCAATGTTATTGCTATGATTGAAGGTGCTGATTCTCTTTTGAAAGATGAATACATTGTTGTAGGTGCGCATTATGATCATTTAGGTACGGGTGGCAATGGTTCAGGTTCCAGAGTGCCTGATGAAATAGCAGTACATGGGGGAGCTGACGATAATGCTTCGGGGGTTGCTTCACTTATTGAATTAGCCCGGTACTTCTCTGTCGAAAAAAACCGGCCTGCAAGGAGTATGCTATTTGTTGCTTTTGGCGCTGAAGAAATGGGAATATTAGGATCCAGGTATTTTGTTGACAATGCGCCTGTCCCTGTTAAATCAATCAAAGCCATGATCAATATTGATATGGTTGGACGATTAGCAGAAGATGATCCTAAAGTAACTATATCCGGTACAGGTACATTCAATGTTGCGGATTCAATTCTTGACCAATTGGCTAAAGACCGTTCTTTTTCTATCAGAAAAACAATGGATGGTTATGGCCCTTCTGATCATGCTTCTTTCTATACTGCCGGTATACCTGTGTTGTTTATAACTACCGGAGCACATGGTGATTATCACACACCCCTGGATACTCCTGAAAAGATTAATTATAATGGTCAGGTTCAATTGACATCTTTTATAGCCGAACTGGCTTCTGTTATCGGTAACCTTTCTGTTGCTCCCATTTATGCAGAATCCGGCAGTAAGAAGGAGTCAGGTCAAACTGGTCGTAATCTGAAAGTTACATTTGGCATTATGCCTGATATTTCGGGTGCTGAAACATCAGGAGGTATGAAGGTTGAAGGAGCTCGTAAAGATGCTCCTGCCGGCCGGGCAGGGATGATGAAAGGTGATATAATAACTGCTATCAATGGTTTGCCCGTTAGTAATGTTTACGATTATATGAATCGGTTAAGTAAATTAAAACAGGGTGAAACAGTCAATGTTGAAATATTGAGAAATAATATTAAGATGGTACTGATTATTCAGTTGTAATTATACTTGGTTTACAGTCTTTTTATGGTTAAGATGTTAACAGCAGATACTGCTCTAAAATTTATTAAATTTGGAGTAGTTGGTTTTTCAGGTGTGTTTGTTGATTTTGCCATCACTTACTTATGTAAGGAAAAGCTCAAGATACAGAAGTATATTTCTAATGCGTTGGGGTTCACTTTTGCTGCAACCAGTAATTATTTGTTAAACCGTATATGGACTTTCCAAAGTCATAATCCTGAAATTGCCACAGAGTATGGCCGCTTCCTGGCTATTTCACTCATTGGGCTGTTAATTAATACCTGTGTAATCTATTTACTGGTATCAAAGTCTAAAATAAACTTCTACCTGGCTAAACTAGTCGCTATATTTATAGTAACGATTTGGAACTTTGTGGTAAACCTGAATTTTACTTTTATTTACCAAGGTTAGTATGCCTGAGCCCATTCACTCCATCATGAAAGGTTATCCTTTTCGTGAGTAGTAAGGTTGTCAGAGTTAAAAGTAAAAGGAAGCAGATTAGAGATTCCTTTCACTAATATTATTCTTCCGGATTCACTTGAAAACAATATCTCAATTTCTTTTCCCTGGCGGTGCTCATATTCTGCAATAACTTGTCTGCATGCTCCGCATGGCGACACAGGTTCCTTTGAATTACCGCTTTTTGTTTTTACAGTGATTGCTATCTGTTCAATTATTGCCTGAGGATTGATTGCCATAGCAGAGAAAAGAGCAACTCTTTCAGCACATAATCCTGAAGGGTATGCCGCATTTTCCTGATTGTTGCCAATGATCACAGTCCCATTACTGCACCTGATTGCTGCGCCAACTTTAAATCCTGAATAGGGAGCATAGGCATCAGCACATGCTTTTGAAGCTTCTTCTAATAACGATTGATACTCACTGCTCAGTTCCCTGACATGGTTGAATTCATAATAATGAACAGTAATTTCTTTGCCTGTCATAACATAAATGTGAATAGTAAAGAATAAAAGTAGTACAAAACTAGTAAGAACTACTGTTATTGAATCAAATAAATGATTTTTTATCGACTTCCATACGTACTCCAAATAAAAGCAATGCATTGAAAAAAGCAAAGAATGTAACCCCTGCTTGTGTTTCAAGAGTGTCTTCAGTCAACATTGAAATCATTACAATGATAAAGAAAACGAGGTAAATATAATTCTTGAATTTGCCTAAGCATATAGGAGGGTATATTAAAGCGAAAACAAAGATGATCAAACCAATAAGGCCAAATGCTATTCCTATTGCCAGGAATTGATTATGGGAGCGATGACGGTATGACGGTTCAAGTCTTGAATGAGTTTCATCGTATGCCTTGTTGAATGCCAGGTTTAAATCACCTGTACCACTGCCTAAAATTGGTTTTTTACTAATAATATAAATGGAAGTTTTCCAGTATTCAACACGCTGCATAAAGGATGAAGCATTTGGATCGTCTGAATTTCTATAGGAATGATATCCTAAAAGGAATTGTTCCAGCTTTGCCCTTACATTAAAGTTTTTGAGGTAATCCACATCAGCTACTCCATTTTCAATATCACCGACCTCACCATCAGTCAACTTCTGAACTCCTTCAGCATCTTTTCTGTACCCTTTTGAATGAAGATACCTGATCAGTGTATAACGCAGTTCCTGACCTCTTTTGTCAGAACCGTTATAGGGTAATGAGCTCCTGCTATTCCATGCTTGCTCTAATTCACGCTCTGATATGTATAGACCAACATACTTTCCTGATTCAATGCCATAATGTTGTATATCATGAACATAAGGGTTGCCTTGTGATGTGTATTTGTCAAGTTTACTAAATTGAACAGGAGCCGCTACTGTTAATTCTTTATTCACATCCCTTATATATTGCCACGCACCAACCCCTGATAATAATAATACAACAATCCCGGGAATCAAAAACTTCTTCCTTCTGAAAATGAAAATCAGGATGGATGTAAGGAATATTATTGCACAAATTATTAAACCTGTAAGCGATTTTAAGATAAACAGAAAGGTAATGAGCCATATTACTGCTAGTACAAGGCTTATATTTATTATTGGACGGCGGTAAACCTTTCTAATAACAAAAAACAGAAGAATAAAGATGGTGAAACAATTAAGTAAGGCAAATCGGATATGAGAGATGAATACACTTATTTCACGGGGATCAATTATGGTTCGTGTTAGCTTAACATATATGCTGACTATTGAACCGGCCAGAACTGCCAGGCATAAGAACAGCATTAACTTTTGGAATCGATCCCAATCAAGCATTTTTGAAGTTGCCAGGAGTATAGGCAAACTTAGTAATGGGAGTTTGATTCTCAAATCCTTTAGGGCATATTGGAAATCAGTAGAATAAAGCAATCCAATTACATGTAACAGGTATATTGAGATGACTATTAAAAGTATCCTGTTTTTAACTACCATGCGGAATTTACCTGCAAGGTTTTTACCAATAACAGATAGAAAATTACTTAATTTGTGAACTCCCTGTGGAGGTGAATTAAAGTCAGCTCCTTCAAAAATCCATAATCCAAGTAATAAAAATTGAGATACACTCATTCCGAATTCTGAAAGGGGCATACTTACCACCAAAAGAATCATAACGTAGAACATCAAGGAAGAAATGTCTCCTTTAAATGTGTTTCCGGGAATTACAGTATCACCTGATCCTTTCATTTTATCATGATTTGGTCATGTTCAATGTGACAGTACCATCAAGAATACCATTATATTTTTTTTGATCTTTTAGTACTTCCCGAGCAGCTTTTACTTCATTATCATCAGTTATTGCTGCTTCAACACGGCCTTTTTGATTATAGTACCTTGCTACAATCTCATTTTTTAAAATGCGTTTAATCTCTGGTTTGAACTTTTCAAGATCAGATTGCTTGTTGTGAATCATTTTCGATTCAAGTAATTGAAACTCATTCTTCAACTCATCATAGTATTTTTCTGTTTCTGCTGTCTTCTTTAAATCGGCCAGTATTAATTCACTCCGGCTGGTGTAATCATAATCTTTATCCTGCAGCCAATTGACGAAATCGGTATAAAGTTCATCAGATATATTAAAGTCCTTTGCCAATGGGATTGTATCATGCGTTTTTTTGAAGTGATTGGCGTAATCAAATATCAGATACTTGCTAATCAAACTAATGGATATATTGCTGATTAAAGGTTGTTCAATTTGAATATCAGGGTTAATACCACCTCCGTCAAATACACCCCTTCCGGCTTTAGTTTTAAATTCATTGATTAAAGAATCAGGAATATTGACTGATCTTCCAATACTGTCATGATGCGAGTAATCAACCGCCTGGATGCATCGGCCACTGGGAATATAATATTTGGCCACCGTAACTTTCATTTGCGTATTATATGAAAGAGGGATGATGTTCTGAACAAGTCCTTTGCCAAAAGTTCGTTCCCCTATAATTACGCCTCTGTCAAGATCCTGTATGGCTCCTGCAACTATTTCTGAAGCTGAGGCGCTCATCCCGTTAACAAGTACTACTAATGGCAGGTTGGGCTCAATAGGTTGAATTAAGGTTTTATAAGATTTGTTCCTGTCAGGAGTTTTCCCTTTAGTGCTTACTACCATTTCACCTTTTTTTACAAAAAGGTTTGTAATATTTACAGCTTCGTTTAATAGTCCTCCTCCATTATCTCTAAGATCGAGAATCACTCCGGTAAGCTTACCACCTTCTTCCAGTTTGAGCAGTGCATCTTTTACCTCTTTCCCTGAATTTTGGGTAAATCCGGTTAGTTTAATATAACCTGTTCCATCATCAAGCAATGAAGAATAGGCAACATTTGGAATAGATACATTTTCACGTATAACCGTACGCTCTAGTTCACTACCATCCCTGTTAATGATCAACTTTAGCTTAGTGCCCGGCTGTCCTTTTAGCAGTATACTGACATCACTCGTTGATTTGCCTGTTGCATCGGCATCATTTATCTTTATGATACGGTCTCCGGCTTGTAAACCTGCTTTAATTGCAGGTGAATTTTCATAAGGTTCAGAAATAACAACCGTGTTTCCCTGCTTATGTATTAATGCGCCAATGCCACCATATTGCCCGGTGGTCATAAAGTTATAGTCTTCAATTTCAGCCTCAGATATAAATACGGTATAGGGATCAAGTTTATCGAGCATGGCATCAATGCCGGTCTTCATCAGATCGCCATACTTTAATTCATCAACATAGTTATTGTTGAGTTCCTTAAACACTGTTGTCAAAATGTCAAGATTTTTCGACAATTCAAAGGATGAGGAATTTGTTTCCTGGGCTGAAACATTCAGTTGGAACCCTAATACTAATAGTATTGCAAAGCGAAAAGCTCTCATAAAATGTTATTTTAATTTATCAGGGAACTGGATCATAACCGTGTCCTCCCCATGGATGACATGATGCTATTCTTTTAATTGTTAACCAACTTCCCTTAAAAGGGCCATATTTTTTTAAAGCTTCAATTCCATATGCTGAGCATGTAGGTGTATATCTGCATGAAGGAGGCAAATAAGGCGAAATTACCATCTGATAAAAACGGATAATCCCTACAAACAACTTAGTCAGCACGGTTTTCATAATCATCTGTTAAACGATGAAACAACTGAATTATTATAGGTTCTAAGATATTCATCTCGGGCATCACTTTTCCCGTATAAATCAATGCCAGGTAGGCTTGTCGGCCTTTTATTCTCTGCTCAAATATGTATTTATTTAACCTAAAGCATTCTCTTAGAATTCTCTTTATTCTATTCCTGTCGACCGAATTCTTAAAATTGTGTTTAGAGACTGATATAACAACTTTTATTTGATGTTGATCATCCCACTTAGCAGGTAACCAAATGATCTTTATAGGATGCTTGTATAGTGCATGCCCCTCACCAAACAAATTCTTTATTGCCAATATACTGCATAATCTTTCTGATTTACCGAAGGTTGGCATAGTTTCCCATATTGGGTTTGAAGGAATCTGAGATTACAAAATAACTTATTTAAGTTTGTTATTATTAGTCAGGAATAATTCAATAGCTTTTACCATTGATGGAGCAACTGCATTCGGACCTTCAACCATGATGTTTAAACCTGCATCGCGAGCAGCCTGGGCAGTGGAAGCACCGGAAACAGCAATTACTTTTTCACCTTGAACAAAATCAGGGAAATTCTTGAAAAGTGATTTAATGCCTGATGGACTAAAGAAAACAAACATGTCGTATTTGTTAATATCAAGGAAAATCATGTCCTCTGATACAGTACGATACATAATTGCCTTAGCATAAACTATCTTATTGGCATCCAGAATATCGGAAAGTTCGTTATTATGCTCTTCATTACATGGAAGAAGATACTTCTCAGCCTTATGGCGCTTAATCAATTCGACCATATCACTACTGTTATTCAATGCTGCATAGAAAATTCGGCGTTTCCTGAATTGAATATACTTTTGCAAGTAGAAGGCAATATTTTCAGTTGAGCAGAAATACTTCATACTGTCAGGTGTTTCTATTCGTAACTCACTGGCCAACCTGAAGTAATGATCTACTCCATTTTTACTGGTAAAAATAATCGCTGAATGGTCTGTTAGTCTTACTTTGTTTGCTTTTCTGAAATCAATCGAACTCAGGCCTTCTATCTTGAAGAACTTGTAAAAATCAATAGCGACATTGAATTTCTTGACAAGTTCAAAATAAGGGGATTTCTCTAATTCAACAGGTTTGGGCTGAGAAATTAAAATATTCTTAATTTTCAAGATCATAAAGTTTTACTGTACAATGCAATTGTTCTTATTCTTATCCATTATATTCCAAAAGCTGCATTAATCAAATCAAAGCAGCAATTTATAGATAACCAAAATGGGTATAATTTCAAGACTGCAAAAGTACAAAAATAAATAAACAACCGGAAACGTTTGCGCTGACAATCCGACAAAAATACTTCTGACCATTTTAAGCAGATAGCCAACTATAAATATGAACAGTGCTATCATTATGATAATCTTACTTTCACTATAATGACCTGCTAAAACAAAAGGCATGGCTGTCAAACCGGTTGTTATGTTGAATATTATATTGGTTACAAGATAATCACTGGTCTCATTTTTAGTCTTAAATATTGTTCCGACTAACTTGATTGTCATTAATTTGATTAACCATAGAATTAATATAACTCCGGCTATAAAGCAGAAAATCAGGAAAAGATTATCTGCGCCGGGAATATTGAGACTAAAGGGATCTATTAAATTTATGATCAGGGTACTGATACTGATGATGTAAATGAACATCAATCCTGGTGTTATCCTTTCGGAAATAACATTACCGTCTCGGAGTAATTGATTCAGATTATGTCTTGCCCAAACAGCTTTAAATAATTGTGAAATGCGTTTTCCACCTTCATACCTTATCCATGTCAGTATCAGTAAACATAAAATAAAAAGCCCGGTAAGCCAGTCGTAGTTGGTTACATTACGTTCAACCGGAACAATTTTTTCGGGTACACTTTTATAAGGGAAGAAAACAGAAGCATGATCAAATAGTTCCTTTTGTGTAACTGAATCAGCCTGTTGGGGTAGAATAATTTTTTTGAGTTCAAATACAAATGTTGAGTCAGATTGTTTTATGTTTAAGCTATCATGCAGATATTCAACATAAGGCTTCACTAGATCAGGAGCAGTATCAGGTATTTGAATATAGGGCAGCCCTGTATTTACCGTGGTATTTTGCTGTATGTTCTGATCGCTTTGCATAAGCTTGCAAAATTAAGGTTTTTAACGGTTGCAATCATTAGTGGGATATAAGTAGTATAGACAAAAATTATAAAAATCATTTAATTTTTGAGAATGAATCATTCGTTTTTATGGTATTTAGAAATTGATCAATATAATTGTTGATTCCTTCTCCTATATGGTTAAAACTCAATAAAATTGCTTGATCTATTTTTAGGAAGGCCGGTTAATATGTCATAAATTTGTGCCCGAAAACAAAATATCACTTATAAACAAACTAATATTACTACCATGAACCTGATGGATGCAATAAGGGAAAACGCACAAAAGCTCAATAAGAGGATTGTGCTGCCCGAAGGAACGGAAGAACGTACTCTTAAAGCTGCTGATTACATTATAAAAGAAAAGATTGCCCGGATAATTTTATTGGGGAATGTTAAAGAAATAGAGGAAAAATGTAAATTGATGGGCTTGCAGAATATACATAAAGCAACTATTATTGATCCGTTGAATAATCCTGATATTGAAAAATATGCAACTCTGCTATTCGAAATCAGGAAGTCAAAAGGACTATCCTATGAAGATGCTATAAAGCTTACGAAGAATCCCCTTTATTTAGGTACACTTTTGATCAAAGCTGGTGAAGCTGATGGAGAAGTGGCTGGTGCTATTAATGCTACAGGAAATGTTTTAAGACCGGCTTTCCAAGTGGTGAAGACATTGCCCGGAATTAGTGTTGTATCTGGAGCGTTTATTATGATTTTTAAAGATAATCCTTATGTACCGGGTAATATCATGGTGTTTTCTGACTGTGCTGTTAATCCTGATCCAACAGCAGCAGAGCTTGCTGAGATTGCTGTATCAACAGCTCTTACTGCCAAGAATATTGCTAAAATTGAACCTCGGGTAGCTATGTTAAGCTTCTCTACAAAAGGTAGTGCAAAACATGCTTTAGTTGACAAGGTGGTTGAAGCAACCCGTCTTGCACGTGAAAAAGCTCCTTGGTTAGCTATTGATGGTGAACTACAGGCTGATGCTGCTATTGTAGAATCAGTAGGTAAGAATAAGGCACCGGATAGTGACATTGCCGGGAAAGCAAATGTACTTGTTTTTCCTGGTCTGGAATCAGGCAATATTGCTTATAAGCTGGTACAACGTTTTTCAGGAGCTCAGGCTGTGGGCCCTATTTTACAGGGGATGGCAGCACCAATCAATGACCTTTCAAGAGGTTGTTCTGATACAGATATTGTCAACCTTATTGCTATTACAGCTAATCAGGCAGCAGGAATCAACTAATTAATAATATTTATAATAAATAACAAAAATGGCAGAAAGATTAGAGGATTTTAGCCTCGGTAAGTCAATGCAATCAAAAGGTACCATTCAAAAAGTCGGTATAGTTGGATGTGGTGCTATGGGGCAGGAAATGGCTGTTTTAATTAGTCAATCAGGTATTGAGGTGGCTTTTGTTGATTTAAGCACCGATAGGGTAGCAGAAATACTGAAGCGTATTGAGTCAAACCTTGATGATAGGATTAGCAGGTGGGGCTTAACAGGAAGCGAGAAAAAATTAATCCTGTCGCGTATTAAAGGCTCAACCGAATATAGAACCTTGGCAGATTGTGATATTGTTTTTGAAATTGTTAATTCAAAAGAAAAAGGAACCACCCTTTTGCTCCGACAGGAAATTTTTAAGAAAGTAGAAGATGTGGTTTCTCCTAATGCAGTTATTGCTACAAATACTGCTACTTTAATGATTTCTGATATTGCAGCGGTTTTAGAACATCCTGAAAGGGCCGTGGGACTTCATTTCTTTTCACCTATTGAAAAAGTTAAAATAATTGAAGTTGTACGTTCAGTTTATACGAATGAAGAAACTTATGCTACTGTATGTAAGTTGGCACTTCTGATAGGCAAAAAGCTTATCAATGTTAATGAATCATCAGGAAATATCAGTACCAGAATGATTGTCCCGCTTATCAATGAAGCATGTGAAATATTGATGGAAGGCTTGGCTACTATTGGTGATATTGACGAAACAATGAGAGAAACCTCCGGTCTGCAATTAGGCCCTTTTGAAATGGCTGATAAGATTGGACTGGATAAAGTGTTAAAATGGATGGAAAATCTTTTTGTTGAGTTTGGTGAGCAGAAATACAAACCGTCTCCTGTTTTAAAGAGATTGGTACGCGCTAACCTGGTTGGGCGTCGTGTTGGTGAAGGTTTCTATTTGTATCAGGGCGATAAGCGCATACTCAAACCAGGCAATATCATTAACCTTGGACGGATATAAATAACGGGCAAGTCAAATTAGGAAAAAAATGAAAGAAATGAAAGTCTTAGTATTGAACTGCGGAAGTTCATCTATAAAATATCAATTGTTCGAGCTCCCTTCTCAAGAAGTACTAGCAAAAGGGCTGGTTGATAAAATCGGTTTAAAAGGTTCTTTGGTAAAGCATTCAAGGAATGATGGCACTGAAGTTAAACTTGAAGGGGAAATCCTTGATCATGAACAGGGAATTGAATACTTACTTGGAGTATTAGTAAGCCAAAAATACGGTAGCATTAAAGACCTTAGTGAAATTGATGCTGTTGGCCACAGAGTTGTTCATGCTGGCGAAAAATTCAAAGAGAGTGTGTTAATAACCAAAGAGGTGATTGCTGCATTGGAAGAATGTATAGAATTAGCCCCATTACATAATCCACCTAATCTCAAAGGGATATATTCAATTTCCAACTTATTGCCTGATGTACCTCAGGTAGGTGTATTCGATACTGCTTTCCATCAAACGATGCCTGATTATGTATATTTGTATGGGATACCTTATTCGTTGTATGAAAAGTATAAAATACGCCGTTATGGTTTCCACGGATCAAGTCACAGGTTTGTATCACAAAGAGCTGCTGAAATTCTAGGTAAAAAGTGTGAAGATCTGAAGATTATTACCTGTCACTTGGGAAACGGTGCTTCAATTGCTGCCATTAAGGATGGTAAATCTTTGGATACTTCAATGGGGATGACTCCAATTGAAGGCTTGATAATGGGTACTCGCTGCGGTGATCTTGATATTGGAGCATTCTTGCAGATCATCAATAAGGAAGAACTTGATATGTCAGTCGCTAGCACTTTGGTTAATAAACATTCAGGTATGCTTGGAGTTTCAGGTGTTTCAAGTGATATGCGTGATGTTGAAAAAGCTGCCGACGAAGGCAATAAAAGGGCTAAAGTTACCCTCGAGATGTACTACTACCGTATTCGTAAATATATAGGTGCATATGCTGCCGCTATGGGAGGTGTTGATGTTATTGTATTTACTGGTGGAGTAGGAGAGAATGATGCTGCAACGCGTCAGATATCAACCATGGGACTCGAGTTCATGGGTGTTAAATTTGATCAGTCAAAAAATCTCGCAGCAAGAGGTAAAGAATCTATAATTTCCGCTGATGATTCAAAAGTAGCTATTATGGTAGTACCAACCAATGAAGAGTTGGTAATAGCCAGAGATACATTGAAAATCGTTGAAGGTATTAAGTAAAACAACAAGTATAAATAAGGAAAGGCCGCTTTCAGCGGCCTTTCCTTATTTATACTATCGATGTTATTCCAAGTCTTCCATTATTTCATCGGTAAGTTCCATATTGTGAAATACATTGGTAACATCGTCATCATCTTCAAAAAGGTCGAGTAATCTCATCACTTTTCGTGCTGCTTCTTTATCAACTTTAACTGTAGTTCTGGGAATGCGTTGTAGTTCAGCATTTTCAGTTTCAATTTTCATTGATTCAAGTTTCTTAAGCATAGCACCAAAATCCTCCATAGCGGTAGTAATGGTTATGGTATCATCCTCAAGCTGAATGTCTTCTGCTCCGGCATCAATAATTTCCATTTCAAACTCATCCATGTTAATTCCAGCCTTTGGAATAGTGAAAACACCTTTACGATCAAAGAGAAATGCCAGTGAGCCATTCGTTCCGAGGTTACCACCAAATTTATTGAAATAGGATCTGATATTAGAAACCGTTCGTTGTATATTATCTGTGGTGCAATCAACAAACACTGCAATGCCATTTGGCGCATAACCTTCATAGGATGTTTCCAGATAGTTTGCTGCATCCTTATCAGCACCTTTATTAATAGCCCTGGTAATGTTGTCTTTAGGCATACTGGCGCCTTTGGCATTAGCTATTGCAAGTCTTAGCCGGGGATTGCCATCAGGGTCAGGGCCACCTTCTTTTACTGCTACCGTTATTTCTTTGTTGATTCTTGAAAAGACTTTAGAACGCTTTGCATCAATTGCGCCTTTCTTCCTTTTAATGGTTGACCATTTATTATGTCCTGACATATTACTTCAAGTTGTTTGGTTCGTTAAACTAATTTTTAGCGTGTAAAATTACTATTTTTTTTGATAATCAAAAAATGCTGTTCTTATAACTAAGAGCAGCATTTACTTGTGGCTATTTATTACTTCTTTATGATGCTTCTACCAGTTTACCAGACATATACCAAATGAGAAAGGCGTAAGTTCAGGACCTCTTCCTTCTTTAAATAGTTCTGTCAATGAATATTTACCATAAAGGTTGATTTTTCCCCAACCAATACGAGCCATTAAATCAACTTTAAATGGATTCATGGATGAAGCTCCATAATTCTTGTCGGTTGCCCTTTTCCCATTTTCAGTTATGGTTTTTGTATGAGTGCCAATACGTAATCCATTCAATAATCCGACTCCGATATGGAAACTATTGGATTTTGAGAAATGGTTTGTCTGGAATTCAAGCATTAATGGAAATGTTAAATAGGTAGTAACCAGTTTGCTTTTAATGAATTCTTTATTAACATCTGGATCCAGGTAGCCTCTAAGTGTATCATTAAGGTTATAAAGAACGGCATTGTCCTTGAAACGGTAATTATTCCATTCTAATCCAAGACCTGTTGTAAATCCGAAGTTTTCATTAATGATATTGAAATTCTGTTCAAAGAGATTTAAATCAAAATTGATTGATTTCTCCATTTTCTGATCTAGGTATTCATAACCTCGTTCCATGTTTAAAGAGTTATCAGAACTCAGTAAGCCATTAATTCCTATTTCTGCACCTCCCCAGTGACCATCATATTTTTCTTTGAGGTTCTTTTTAAATGTCACATTGCCTTGATCATCAATCTCCAGCTTATGATTACCGATATCAATTTTCGTCTCATCATCTTCATTTATTTCAACATTTAATATTTTACCGACTTTAACATTAGTAGAGTCACCTTCTTCAAAAACCCGAATACCGAAATTGTTATATTCTTCTGTATTTCCTTCCTCAATAACAACTGCAGGCATTGCATCGTCAGGATTATTTAAATTGATCACGGATTCACCAGACTGTTTAAACTTTTTAATGTCAGGATTATCAAAATAAGTGAGGATACCGGCTGATGTTACATCTGAAGTTAATTGAGTTTTCGCATATACTGACATTCTGGCAGCACCTGACACTTCCGCTGTTGTGGTAATTGTTTTTAGCATCATGGCATTTATTGATGAAGCACCTGACACTTCCGAATTATGGTTTGTTGCATAACCCTTTAGAGTGACTCTTGATGCACCTGATACTTCAGTACTCAGTTCTTCGGTATTGAGCTCCAAGTTTGCTCTTGAGGCCCCTGAAGCACTCAGGTTGAGTTTTGGGTAGTTAAGCAGTCCTGTTGATTCTACTCTTGCTGCACCGCTTATTTCTATATTTGTAATATCCGGTGCTGTGATGTAAACTTTTAATGAAGTCGGGTTCTTTATTCCTGATGAGTTGATTGTAAGGACTCCCTTATCGACCAGCGTTTCAATCAGATTGTTCAGGTTGTCATCGGTTTCTATTAATACATTAGGTTCACCCTGGGTAAGTTTTACTGTAAAAGCACTCCCTACTTCAATTTGTGTGAATGGAGGTAGTGATCTGTTTTGCTTTTGAACGTTACCACTTCCTTCAGTTTGCCCGAAAGTCATTGATGGCAACATGATAGTCAATAGCGCTATCATCAAATTTAGCAATGGTTTCTGAAAAGTGTTTAGTGATTTCATATTGTAGGTATGTTAAGTTGTTATTATTATGACGGGAATGTACTTTGCTTTGTTACAGGATTAGAATTGCTTTTGTAATTTTTCTTTAGTCTTTATTTCTTATGGCCTTATTTCCCCATTTGCAAAAAGTCACCTGCACCAGATACTTCAAATGTTGTGGTAACTGATTTTAATTCCCTGACATCAATGGATGCAGCACCTGAAACTTCAGATTGATGATTAATAGCAGAACCTGATAAAGTAATATCAGATGCTCCTGATGCTTCAGTTTCCAATTCTCTTGCATTAAGTTCCAGCTTGATACATGATGCCCCCGAAGCGTCGACTTCCAATTTGTCTGCATTAATTTTCAATGTTGCGTCTGAAGCTCCGGAAGCTTCCAGGTCAAGTTTTGGGTAATTGAGAATGCCTGTTGACTTTATGTTTGTTGCACCGCTTACATTAATAGATGTAATGTCAGGTGCTGTGATATATATTTTGAGTGAAGCAGGTTTATTAATCATACTAGTTCTTATGGAAAGGACTCCTTCTTTAACATTTGTTTCAATGTATGGCAACAGGTTGTCATCAGCTTCTATGATTACTTTGGTGTCACCCTGGCTTAACTGAACATCAAATGCGCCTCCAATTTTAATCTGTGTAAAAGAGGACGTTGACCTGTTTACTTTCTGCACATTGCCACTTCCTTTCATTTGGCTGAATGACATGAGTGGCATGAGCGAAGCCGCCATTATTATCATCAAATTTCGCCACGGTTTCTTTAAATTACTCATTGATTTTAGTTTTAAGATTTTAGAAATATACTCGTATGACGTTTATGCATTTCACATTGTTACAGATAACAATTAGTTAATAAAGGTTATCTTTATCCTTAATTTTCAATCGTTCAATTTTACCATTTACATTAAGCTGCCTATCAATTTTATAGTTGTTATTGGTAATCAGGTTAAATCCTTTCATCCCTAAGTCGGCTATTAACCATCCGTTCATTGATTGTGGAAGTTGTTCAGCTAATTGTTCACTTGTACGCACCATTGAATTAATGAAACGCCCGGTTTGGATTGTACGTTCATTAGGTTGGCGAGCCATATTCCTATTCTCATTTTCATCTTCTTCTGCAGCCAAGGCAAGTTCCTGTGATAGCCTGATATCGTCATATAGACCAGAATAGAAATTATTGGTTTTGTTTTCACTGATTATTTCAGTGCTATTCATAATAATACTTCGTTTCTCAATTTTTTTAATGGGAGCATCAAACTCACGTTTTGGTTTTGTGGCTTTATTCCCTGATGCTTTTTTTAATGTTTGAGTTGGTTTTGCAGCTTCAGATTTCTTGATTTTACTGACTGATATTTCGCTTTTTATTTTTGTTTCTTTTCCCGTTACAGGCACTTTTTCATTGCTAATCGGTTGCTCTATACCATTCATTACAGTATTGTCAATTGAATCCTTTGTCTCAGGAGTAATATCAAAGAAGATTGACATAAGTATCAGAATGGTAGCAGCTATTCCTATATTTACATAATACCTAAGATAGAAAGGTTTTGTTTGCTTCTTAAGCTGACTTACACCGGGAAATGTGATGCTTTTGTCAGATGTAATCTTGCAGGCGGTGAAAAGATCATAATCTTTTTGTAGCTGTGGATTTTCTTCAAGGAATTTATTGAGAGCTTTATAACCTTTTGCTGATAGATCCTTTTCAGTGGCCGCAATAAAATAGAAAGAATAATTATTTACTGAAAGATTGACAGCATCCTTATCGGCAGGTTGCTTAAGCGATTCTTTAAATTCGTATGTAGATTCTGGTGATGCTTTAATAATCATGGAGCTCAAACCATCGAATTCATTTTTAAGGTCAGGATGGTTTTCAAGGAAAATGAGAAGTTGGGCAGTTTCCAATGGCCCAAGATTATTATCGAAGTATTCAATAATAAACGATTCATAATTGTTGATGTTAATTTCCATACTTGTTTCCTCCTGATCTTTAAATAACCCTTTCTACGCTTCCGATATAGTTCTTTAATGCCACACGCCCCCGGTAGATGTATACTTTTACTTGTGATTCAGTCAATCCGGTAACTCCACCGATTTCTTCATACGAGTAGCCTTCATAATCACGTAGTGTAATAACCACTTTTTGAATGTCGGGTAATGTTTCAATTGCCTTGTTTAACAATTCCTGCAAGTCGTTGTAGCTGTTGTAAGTCACCTGCTTGTCCATGTGAACCTCTTCTATTCTGGTTGTTCTTTTATCTTTGCGTATCATGTCAATCATAGTATGGTAGGCGGTTGAATATAAATAAGACTTAGCTTTTTCAAATGCCACTTCTTTTGATTTCTCCCACATCTTGGCGAAAGATTCCTGCACCACGTCTCGGGCTTTTTCCTGATCGCCAATATTCTTTAATATAAATCGATAAACGCTGTCTGCGTAATTGTCAACACATTTGTTGTATTCTGTTGAATCCATATCAATTCTCTATGTTAATACTAAGACCATCTAACCCGGAAAAAGTTACAGGATGCTAATAAATTTTTCATTTTGTTAATTCAGCGCATTAGTTTTTGCAGAGGAAGCATTTATTTACTATTTTTGTTTAAATCATTTTGATGGATAAAATAGATTAACAACCAATGGTATTTGATATTAAATTGGATAGTTCTATGAACCAGCAGCAAATTTCTGTTGTTTCACCGATTAAAACTGAGGGTGCTTTTTATTCCTTAGTAAAAGAC
>JBAXYX010000046.1:0-17856 GCA_041670625.1 Lentimicrobiaceae bacterium
GCTATAGTTTTTTTCCTCATTGTTTTCCAATAATAAGCACAAAAATAGTCAATTCCCTGAAGATTACGGATTATCGCGAAATGAAGCTCAAATATTAGTGTTGAATTGATACCCGATGGCCCCCACCCTTTCCCCAACCCGACATCAAGATCATCACAATTTTGCAATGAGTCATCCCATTCCGGTATTAAGTTCACACCAACCAGGCACCATGTTTACACCAAAATCACATCAAGCACACCTCAACTTCACACCAAGTTCAGTATTTGACTGTACTTGGTCTGTATCTGCTACGAATCAACCTGCTACCGAAAATAAGTCAGCAAGTGATTAAAATCATTGTTTACCTTAGTCTTTTTGAATCAAGTCTGTTGCCTGGAACAATACAAAAAATAATGCGACTCATAGTTTGTGGATAGTTGCTACGAATCAACCTGCTACCGGGAATAGTAAAACAATTAATGGGGCTCGTAATAAGTGTTTAGCCGTTTTGGATCAACTTTTTGTCGGTAATAAAGCAACAAGTGATAAAACTCATTGTTAACCTTTAGCATTATTGAACCAAGTCTTTATAGATATCGGCAAAAATCCATGCCTGTCATCTGTTGAAGGCATGGAAATATGTGTGCTTCAATCGCTTAATTGAGTATTTTTGTAAAAAAAAGCATCAACATGGCAAAAACTTCCTCATTTGAATATCTGGGTGATCTTCAAATTGTTGCAACGCATGAACGTTCGGGGAAACAGATATTTACAGATGCCCCGGTTGACAATAACGGTAAAGGTTCGGCTTTCAGCCCGACTGATCTCCTGGCCACTTCTCTGGGATTGTGCATGATGACTATCATGGGTATGGCTTCACAAACACATGGTTTCAGCATGGAAGGAGTTCATGGTGACATCACAAAAATAATGGGTACTGAACCCCGCAGGGTGGTTGAAATAATTGTTGATTTGTATTTCCCCGATAACGGTTATACCGAAAAACAAAAACAGATTATCAGGCATACTTCAATATCATGCCCGGTTGCTTATAGCTTACACCCTGATTTGAAGCAGACTATAAATATTACGTTTAAAGATGAAAGCATAGCCCAGGTAGATGAATGAATCACCTAAAGGTTAATATTTACTAAAGTATGGATTTCGAATTACCATTTGGGGTCAAAGGCCTGCAAGAATTAGTTGTGACTACAGAATTGACTGCTTCTGCATTCAACTCAGGGCTTGTGGAAGTATTCGCAACACCTGCCATGGTAGCTCTTATGGAAAAAACCTGTCAGTTGAGCATTCAACCACTGTTGCCTGATGGATTCATTACCGTTGGTACGCTGGTCAATATCAGGCATTTAAAAGCTACCCCTGTCGGCATGATGGTACGCTGCGAATCGGAACTTGCAGAACAGGATCGCAAAAAGCTCACCTTTAAAGTTAAGGTGTGGGATGAAACAGGAATGATTGGCGATGGACTGCATGAACGTTTCATTGTGAATGCTGACGACTTTATGAATAAACTAACAAAAACTAAATGAACCCCGAACCAAACGAATCAACAGAAGAAACCCTCAAAATACCCTATCTGGCCAAATCACCTGCAGGACTGGAAGAAATACTGGCCGGTGAACTTGAAAAGCTGGGTGCTGTCAACATTGAAATCCTCAAAAGAGCCGTATCATTCCAAGGTGATCAATGCCTGCTTTATAAAGCCAACTACCATTGCCGCACTGCGCTTCGGATATTAGTGCCTGTCAATCAGTTCACCTTTACTACTGAAGAGGACTTTTACCTGCATATAAAGGAAATACCCTGGGAGCAGTATATGGATGTAAACCAAACTCTTTCCATTGATTCCACTATAGGTTCGTCCGTTTTTACTCATTCGCATTTTGTTTCACAGCGTGCCAAAGATGCTATTGCCGACCGTTTCAGGGAACAAACTGGCATAAGACCGTCTGTTGACATTGAAAATCCTGACCTTCGCATCAACCTGCACATTTACAAAGATGTAGTTGATGTTTCGATTGACAGTTCGGGTGCATCATTGCACAAAAGGGGTTATCATACTGTAAATGCCGAAGCCCCGTTGAGCGAAGTGTTGGCGGCAGGTATGATTATGCTTACCGGTTGGCATGGTGAATCAAACTTTATCGACTGGATGTGCGGTTCAGGTACGCTGCTGATAGAAGCTGCCATGATTGCCATGAACCTGCCTGCCGGGCAGTTCAGAGAAGAATATGCTTTTATGAAGTGGAAGGATTATTCACCTGAGCTCTGGGAGCAAATCAAAAAAGAAGCGCTTGATGACCAGCGTGACCTCGAAGTGACCATCATGGGTTCTGACATTTCGCCCCGAAACCTAAGGGCTGCAGAATCAAATATCCGTAATGCATACCTCCATAAAGATATACAGTTAAAAGTTGCCGATTTCAGGGATGTCAAGCCTCCCGATGGTCCCGGTATACTGATAAGCAATCCACCTTACGGCGAACGTATTAAAGTAGATGACTTGTTTGAACTTTACAAAGAAATGGGCAATGCGCTCAAACGTAATTTCGAAGGGTACAAAGCCTGGTTAATATCGTCAGATATGCACGCCATCAAGCTGGTTGGATTGCGCCCGATGGCTAAAAAACTTCTGTGGAATGGTCAGCTTGAATGCAAATTTGTAGGTTTTGATCTCTATCACGGCAGTAAAAAAGACCTCTACACGAACCAGGAAAACCCGTCACTTGATAATTAATATCCTGTTGGTCAAACCGGGTTGATTCATAACTTATTGTGAGTTCTCCCTTCTATCACGTAGAAGTGTCATGGGTGAATACTTATGTTTCTGAAACATTGATAAAACATTTTACCAAAAATCAAAGTTCATGCTTCCCGGGGTCGGAACACTTCATTAATAGTAATATCTTTGAAGTAAAGTTATAATAAGCATAACGAAATCACCCTTGGCTGAAGATCAATATATAACCAAATTTGCCGAAGTACTGCTTCCTCTTCCCCTGAAGGGCTATTTTACGTATCGCCTGCCCCAGGAGCTCAATGACATCATCGAACCCGGCATGCGGGTAGTAGTGCAGTTTGGATCACGGAAACTATACACTGCTCTGGTACGGCGGCTTACTGATCAACCACCTGCACGGTTTACTGCCAAGTATGTGCTTTCAGTCATTGACCAGCTACCCGTGGTGAATGAGCTGCAGTTTCTCTTTTGGGAATGGATGGCTGAGTACTACATGTGCACCGAAGGCGAAGTGATGAATGCCGCCTTGCCTTCCGCTTTTAAGCTTGCCAGCGAAACAAAGGTAGTGATTGATCCTGACTATGTTCATGACAGCAAGGTACTCAATGATTTCGAATTCCTGGTCATCGAGGCTCTTGACCTGCAGAAGATATTGAACATTTCTGAAATCAGTCGAATTGTGGGTGTTGCTAAAGTGATCCCTCTGGTGAAGACTATGCTTGAGAAGAAATACATCAGGGTGGAGGAAGAGATTACTGAACGCTACAAACCACGGGTGGAACTGTTTGTGCAACTGACCGAAGCATACCGGGATAATGATCTGCTTCAGGATGCCATGAACAAGCTGAACGCCAAAGCTTACAAGCAACTGGAATTGCTGATGAGTTACCTCAACCTGTCAAGGTGCTTCTCAGAATCAGTCAAGGAGGTGAGCCGTGCCGACTTGCTTAAAACACCCGGTATGTCTGCCTCACAATTAGATGCTCTGGTGAAAAAGGGTATACTTGAAACCTATCAACGCAACGTAAGCCGATTGGAAGATAAAAATGCCAGTGATCTGATTGAAAACCTGCAATTCACTAAAGCACAACAAAAGGCTTATGATGAAGTGAAAGCTTTTCTTGATAAGCGTGAAATTGTGTTGCTTAAAGGCGTTACCTCAAGCGGTAAAACTGAGATCTATATCCGGCTGATGAACGAGGTGATTCAACGCGGACAGCAAGTACTTTACCTGTTACCTGAAATAGCGCTTACTTCACAAATTGTCAGACGCTTACAGAAGTTCTTCGGGGTTAATGTAGGGGTTTATCATTCAAAATACAATGAGTTTGAGCGAATAGAAATCTGGAATAAGGCCAATCTCGCCTTGGTTAAAAAGGATACGGATTCATCGTATAAGGTTATTTTGGGTGCCCGCTCAGCTATGTTTTTACCTTTCACCAATCTTGGTCTGATCATAGTGGATGAGGAGCATGACGGATCCTATAAGCAGTCAGATCCGGCACCACGCTATAATGCCAGGGATTCAGCCATTATGCTGGCTAAACTGCACAAAGCTCCTATATTGCTGGGCACTGCAACACCCAGTGTTGAAAGCTATTATAATGCTGAATCCGGTAAATACAAACTGGTTGAGCTGAATGAACGCTATGGCGGACTGGAAATGCCCAAGATTCAGATTGTAAATATAAAGGTTGAAACGCATCTTAAGCAAATGAAGACCCACTTTTCGCCCCAACTACTTTCCGCCATTGATAATGCATTAAAAAACAATGAACAGATCATCCTGTTCCAGAACAGGCGGGGTTTCTCGCTTCGTATGGAATGTGATGAGTGTAATTATATACCCGGCTGTGTGCAGTGCGATGTTTCACTTACCTATCACAAACACTCCAACCTGTTAAAGTGCCATTACTGCGGTTATTCAAGGCCGGTACCTGTTGTTTGCCCTGAATGCGGCAGTCCGTCAATCAAGCTGAAAGGATTTGGAACTGAAAAGGTGGAAGAGGAGTTAGGCCTGCTTTACCCTGACATCACCATTGCCCGGATGGATTTAGATACTACCCGTACCAGGAACGCTTATTATAAACTACTTACTGAATTTGAAACCCGCAAGATTGATGTTCTGGTGGGTACTCAAATGGTGACTAAAGGATTGGATTTTGATAATGTGAGCCTGGTAGGAGTGTTGAATGCCGACGGTCTTTTCAGTTACCCCGACTTCCGGTCGTTTGAACACAGCTTCCAGATGCTTTCGCAGGTAAGCGGGAGAGCAGGCCGTAAAACAAAACAGGGGCTGGTACTTATTCAAACATACAACGTTGCCCACCCCATACATCAGTGGGTCATTGATAATGATTACCTGAAAATGTACAAGCAGGTACTTGTGGACCGATATAAGTTTAACTATCCACCGTATGTAAGACTGGTAACCGTTTCACTACGGCATAAGGAAGAAGCCTTGCTCGATGAGGCAGCCGCTAAACTTGCTAAAATGCTCAAGCCTTTTTTTGAAAACATGATGTTAGGTCCTGAGTATCCTAATGTGTCAAGGATAAGAAACCAGTATATTAAAAACATCCTGATCAAAACTGGTAAAGGGATGAACGGACAGCAGTTGAAGTTTGAAACAGCCCGCCAGATAGACTTATTCCGGCAATTGCCTGATTATAAATCAGTAAGGGTAACTGTTGATGTTGATCCAATGTAAAGCCGTTACCTCAATCAGGAGCTTACCTTACCGTTTCTTGGTAGGGTTAAAGTTGAACTGAGTCATAGTTTTTACCTCAATCAGGATCACACCTTACTGTTTCTTGTTAAGGTTGATGTTCATCTGAAGTGCAGCGTCAGCAGAAATAAGGTATACATCATGAATAAGATGAAGCCCCCTAAAATTAAGTGAACAAAGGTTCAGAGGACAAGCAGGTGATTACTAAAGTGTAAATCAGTAGTAAGCTTGTGTTTTTAAACGGAGTATTGAAAACTAAAAAAAGAGCTTGAAGATATCAGAGCAATTATTTTTTTTCGTCTTCTTTAACTATGAGGTAAATATCTTCATTATCCTTTTTGAAAAGATACTTTTCACGGGCAAACTTTTCCAGTTTGTTGGTATCAGAAAGTTCAATCAGCGAGAGTGAATCTTTAGTTATTTCACTCTTATAAAATTCCTTCTGTACCCTTTGGTTGTTCAGCGTACGGCCAAATTCCATTTGTGATATAAAGTTGTTCCTGTCGAAAAAGGTCAGCCACACTAGAAACACAATGAGTGTCAGGAAGTATTTATTACGTAATATAGGTGGAATCCGATGCCACATGGCTAACAATTAAAGGATAAAGATAAGGATAAAGGCTAAAATCAGAACAAAAATAGTAAGGTTAATGATTCATTATTACATGCACACGGTATTTTATCAACAATTAATTGTTTCTATTTTCACCCACAGCTTAAATGTAATAATATCTTCGTAATCAGCTACTTTGCATCATCGTGTGAAGCGAATAAAAATCATAGTCCTAATTGATCAGCTATTCCAGTCATGGCAGTCAGTGCAATAGCGGCAAACTGGTCAATAGAAATTCCGATTTTTTCACATTCCAATATATTCTCTCTCTTTACAGAAGCAGCGAAAGCTTTTTCCTTCATTCGCTTGGTGATTGACTTAGGCTTTACCGAACTTACTTTCTTATCAGGGTAAACTAAAGAAGTAGCTGTGATAAGCCCGGTAATGGTTTCACCTGCAGCCAATGCATGCTGAAACTCTGTATTGCGTTCCATTCCGGTAGCTGCTTCATTATGCATTTTAATGGCATCAACCAAGTCAGCATCCATCCCCATTTCAGTAAGAATACGAGCGCTTTCAAGTCCATGGGTATGCGCATCAGCGTTGGTAACCTCCACATCCAGATCATGAAGCAGACCTGCCTGTGCCCATTTCTCCTCATCACGCCCTAAATGCGCGGCAAGCGCTTTCATAACTGCCTCTGAAGCCAGGGAGTGCTCAATCATCTTATCGTTCTTTACATATTGGTGCAATAGAACCAGTGCATCTTCACGTGATAATAACATATTGTATTTCTTTATACTTTAGTGAATATCCAACCCATGCAACATGTATATACTGTGCTTCAGTGTTTTAACTATTTCTGATAAATATTCCTCCACAGCCTTTACACTACCCGGAAGGGTATATACGAGCGTTTCACCAATCACACCTGCCACTCCCCTGCTGAGCAATGCAGCCGGGTTGTCGGTGCCATAGCGAGTCCTGATCATTTCCATAATACCCGGCAGCTTCTTTTCAAGTATAGGTTCCACCACATCAACCGTGATATCACGGGGGCCTATGCCGGTACCACCGGTAGTAAAGATCATGTCAATACCATTCAAATGGTCAAATATTTCCTTGAGGTAATCAGCATCGTCAGGCAAGACTTCACGCTCAATATTTGTTTTCCAGAGCATGGAATCAAAGAAATCATTTAGCAGTTGAGCAACAGCAGGCCCGCTCCTGTCAGTATATTCCCCGGTACTGGCACGGTCACTAAGCGTAATTACTTTGATATTGAAAACCCGGGGCAGGTACTCAACCTTATCACCGGCCTGAATAGTACCCGATTTAATTACGCGGCAAAAAATACCTTCCTTTGGCATCACGCAATTACCTACTTCACGATAAATTGCACAACCATCGCCATGACAGTGTTTGCCAATCTGAGTAACCTCAAGTTCTGCTCCACCAATTCTGAACCGGTCAAGCGGATGCGTTTGATTGAGGACAATTCCGGTAGTTGTTATGTTTTCAGCAAACTCACCATAAGCAAGTTTCCTGCCTGCCTGCAACTCAAAACTATCAAAGCTCTCCGTACCCAGTAAGCTTACCTGTCGGTTCCACTTACCGCTATGAGCATCGCCTTCCACCCCTGTTTCATTCAGTTCAATTTGAGGCACCGGTACTTTTATAGTCCCTTTTTTCTTTGAAATATTCACCGATACTACTACTGGTTCTATCATTTATGGTGTTTTTATATTACTTGTTAACTATCATTACTGCACATAATCCCCTAAAAATATCTCAGTCCTGTCACACTCGTTTAAACTTGCTAATCAATATTACTGAACGCTACCCTCTTCATTTTATTGGCTTTAAGTGCTTCTCTCACCTCCGGGAACATATCACTAATTATTACTCTCATCTACAACTTAACTTCACTCATTACTTCCCTTACCTACGGAAGTATAACACAGCATGCTTCACTTACCTCCGGGAGTATAGCACAGCGTGCTTCTATTATCTCGGGGAGTATGCTACTCGTTACTTCATCCTTTATAATCTGTATAACTTAAAGCACCTATTTCATTGTAGTCTGAATAATTCATAACACCCATTTCTTTTTAGCATTAACAACTCACGGTGATCATTTTGTTTTGGCTGGGATGGCACATGGTACTCTTCACACCCCTTATCAGCGAGTCTTTAGTACCGGAAGTAACCCATCAGGCAATAATATCATGCTTTGTTTTTTCAATGAGTGTTATGTCACTGATTACCATTTTTTTATCCACTGCTTTACACATGTCGTAAATAGTGAGCAGGGCAACAGAAGCAGCAGTCAGCGCTTCCATTTCCACCCCTGTTTGTCCGATGCAACGGGCCATAGAATAAACCGTCACACACTGGTCAGACAACTCAGCTTTTACGTCCACCTTTGTAAGTTGTAACGGGTGGCAGAGGGGTATCAGGAAAGGGGTTTGCTTGGCAGCCTGTATGCCTGCAATTTCAGCCACCGTAAGCACATCACCTTTCTTCATTTGGTTATCACGAATTAGCGCGACCGTTTCAGCATTAAGAGATATCATACCGGTAGCTCTTGCCATACGGTCCTGTGTTCCTTTGTCACTCACATCAACCATATTCGCTTTACCTTTCTGGTCTGTATGACTCAATTGATGAGGGTCCTGGTTGTTCATGTCATTAGGTTTTTAGTATATCCAAAACATTTAACCGCCAATATTATAAAATGCACCTGAATAATTGTGACTGCCGAAAGGAGGTTTATTTTGCACTGCCCTCTTGATGGCTTCAACAGCTCCCAGTTCACGTACATCAAATTCCAGGTCGTTAAAAAGACACGGTTTAATCTTCCCGTCAGCTGTTAGGCGTAACCTGCTGCAGTGGGAACAATCGCCCCCTGAGCCGCCTTCAACTATGGAGAAATTACCTTCAGAAAGGTTCATTTGGTGGATAAAACGCACCTGAATTTTACGACTATCAGCGAAAGCTTTTACTGATTGAGGGTCATGGTTGTCGGAAGAATCCTTAATGACGCAGTTTAACTTTACGGGATTGAGCCCCTCAGTAATGGCCGCATCAATACCCTCTAACACATCATTGAGCACCCCACCTCTGGTTATATGCCTGAACTTCAACGGGTCCATAGTATCAAGGCTGACATTCACCCTGTGAAGGCCTGCCTTTTTTAATGAAGCAGCATACTTTGACAACAATATTCCATTGGTAGTCATTGACAGGTCTTTAACACCTTCGATGGATGCCAGCAGTTCAATAAGATGCACTGCATCCTTACGTACCAGTGGTTCACCACCGGTAATACGTATTTTGGAAATACCCACGGATACTCCGGTTTTGACCACTTCAGCAATCTCTTCGAAGGAGAGAATCTGGTCATGATTCAACATTTTCACACCTTCCTCAGGCATGCAATAGATACATCGCAGGTTGCATCGGTCAGTGATGGAAATGCGCAGGTAATTTATAGTACGATTATATTTGTCGAACATCACGTAATTCTCCTGGTTTAACATTATTTTCACCCGGGTTCAGAGCCATAATTCCCCATGCCTTTTCAAAAGCATGAATATGAGCAGACCCATGGTATTCAATGGGCTCAATCATACCGAGGGCATAACGAACCGGGATAAAAGACTTTCGATCCATATTTTTTCGTGTATAGCCTGTAAGCATGGGTAGTTTTACAATCTTCGGGCAATAAACAGTACCCATAATTCGATAGATTAACGGTTTTACAAGCACTTCAAACTGAACGAAAGAAGACACAGGATTACCGGGTAAACCAAAAATGAACTTCTCGCTTTTATATCCAAAAAGCGTTGGCTTGCCAGGTTGAACCGCAACGCTCCTGAAGCCTATTTGAATACCTAATTCTTCAAGCACAGTCGGAACAAAGTCAAAGTCACCCATTGAAACACCCCCTGTCAGTAACAATACATCCACTTGCTTCAGGGTCTTATCAATGATATTACGAGTATCCTCTTTATTGTCGGGAGCAATACCGGTATAGATGACCTCAAGGCCTGTTTGTTTTACCTGAGCCATTAGCTGATATGCATTGCTGTTTCTTATTTGTCCACCAACAGGTACTGTATCAGGCTCAACGAGTTCATCACCTGTAATAATGACCCCGATAACAGGTTTTCGGTACACTTCAGGATTAACACAACCAACAGCGGCAAGTATAGCTATATGTTGGGGCATGATTATGATACCTTCATTCAATACCAGTTGACCTTTATGCACATCTTCAGCCTGGTAGGCAATATTGTTGGAAGTAGTTGGGCGGGTAAACACCACCAAACCATCATCCTGTACCATGGTATGCTCAACCATAAGCACGCAATCAGCGCCCTCGGGAACGATAGCCCCGGTCATGATCTTTGAACACTGCCCAGGCAATACACGAGCAAGGGGACTTGCACCTGCTGAGATTATTTCAATAACCTTTAAAGGACCAGGCAAATCAGCTCTCCGGCAGGCATATCCGTCAACTGCTGATTTATCAAAAGGCGGCATGTCAATATCAGCATACACTTTTGAAGCCAGTATACTGCCCAGACTTTCCAATATGCCGATGCGTTCCTTAACCGGATAAACCTCAACGGTTTCAACTAATGAGAGCGCTTCATCAAAGGATATCATCACTACAGGGTGTTATTTTATGCAAAGATAAGCATAGCAACACAACTAATGATTTTTCATCCTGTTATATTGTAACAGCACTAGTCCGTCGGCCAATCCAATCTTGGGGGCTGATACCGATTGCAAACCGGTCCATTTGAGTATTTTGATAAAGATTTGAGCAGCCGGAACAATAACGTCAGCGCGGTCAGGCCGGAGCCCCATTTTGTCAATACGAGCCTGGAGCGGCATACTTTTCAGTTGCTTGTAAGCGAAAGTCAATTGGTTAAAATTTACAATATTATTATACGCATGACCATACATTTTGGTAATCTTATTGATGTTTCCGCCTGAGCCAATGATGTTCATACGTCCAAAGTCATCTTTAAACTTATTGAGCCACAAGCGCATAGCATCCCATTCATGGTCTTCAACCGCATCAGCAAGTAAACGTATGGTACCTATTTTGAATGAATTAGATGTTATAAACTTCTTGCCATCGAGAAGTGAGATTTCTGTTGACCCACCTCCAACATCCACATATAAGGTTTTACTAAAGTTCTCATTAACCAGAACGTTAGTAAAGGAGCTGATTATATTGGCTTCTTCAATACCATCAATCATTTGAATTTTGAGCCCGGATTCTTCCATCACCTTGTCAAGGACTTCCTGATTATTTGAAGCCTCGCGCATAGCCGAAGTAGCAGCAGCCATATACCCGAGAGGCCTGTAAACATCAATCAGAAGCTTAAATGCTCTCATGGTTTTAACCAGGTCATCAGCCTTTTGATCTGAAATGCGTCCATCCTTAAATACATCCATACCCAACCTGATGGGAATCCGTAATAAGGTGGCTTTTTCAGCAACAGGCCCCCCCTTCGTTTCATAAACATTGGCAAAGAGGAGTCTCACTGCGTTTGAGCCAATATCAATTCCTGCTAATAACATGATTTTAAGTAGTTATGTGGATACAATTCAGTAGACTGACATTTCAAAAAGGGCCTTCTAGTATTTCAGGTTCACCATTTTTATAAGTGTACAAGGTTAGCCCCATATCATCAACAATCGCGTATGAAAAATTACTTATCCAATCACCCAGGTTAATATAATGATTGTTATTGGAAAGCAAAACATGCCCTGGGCAATGCCTGTGCCCGAAGATATAATAATCAATAGAGGGATCAGAAGCGGTATGGTACTCAGCGAAACGATAAAGCCTTTCCGTTGATAAATCAAAGCTGCCCTGTTGTTCGAGGAGCTTTTGGTCCTTTACTTCATTGGCATACCGGCTTTTGCGCGAAAAGAACAGTGCCAGTCTGATGCCTATATCAGGATGCAACCACCGGAACAGCCATTGGTTGGGTTTAAACTCAAATACTTTCTTAATGAATTTATATCCCTGGTCGCCCGGTCCTAATCCATCGCCATGAGCGAGGAAAAACTTCTTTCCATTCCACTCACGTATAACATGTTCGCGATGCAGTTCAATGCCGATTTCTTTTTTCAGATAGTCAAATGCCCAAATGTCGTGGTTACCACGAAACAGGTACACAGGAATTCCTTTGTCGGTAAGTTCAGCTAGTTTGCCAAATAGCCTTGCAAAACCTCGGGGTATGACTGTTTTATATTCAAACCAAAAGTCAAAAACATCACCCATCAGATACAATTCATCAGCATCCTGTTGAATCATATCCAACCATTTTACCAGTAGTTTTTCCCTTTGCAGGCTTGAACTATGATCAGGTATTCCTAAATGAAAATCGGAAGCAAAGTATATTTTCACTTGGTCAGTGTTATTATTTAGATGAGCTAATTTACCCTATTTTTAGTTTCATTCACATTAAAATACTCTTGAAACCAAGAGGTAAGCAATGCTGTGTTTGAAAAAGACTCAAGCATTTGGCCCTCTGAATTCAACACAATATATGTCGGCCACTGCGAAATACCTATTTTACCAATAAGTTCAGATCTTTGTGCAGTTGTGTCAATTACATTGCTCCACCACATCTTGTCAATTTCAATAGTTGATGACCACCGTTTCCGGTTTTCATCAAACGATATGGCATATATACCCAGACCACGGCCTTTGTACCTCTCGTAAAGCAGTTTCACTTTTTGATTACCTGACCGGCTTTTAGAACCACCATCCCACAGGTAAACCAGTGTTAGCTTATTATCCATGGGTTTTAATGATTTCATCTGACCATTTAAGTCTGGTAATTTAACGACTGGAAATACCTTACCACGGGCAATGGTCAGCGCAGCTTTGGAGGATTTCCCTGCAAATTGCCTGTAACCGTTCATTTGAGAATGCAGGCTGATAGCATACCGACTGGTTGGGTGGTATTTCTGTAAAAGAGAATCCGTGAGTAAAAACCAATGCTGATCAGCGGCTAAGTTAAATACAGGGGTTTGCCTGATCATACTGTTCATTGCGCCTACGATGCCCATTGACTTCGGGTTCCTGTTGATATAGTCTATGACTTGATTCTTTGCCGTTTGTATCAACCGCTCAAATTCAAGACTGGTACGTTCCCTGACCATGAAAAAACTGTCAGTTGCCTGTGATGCCATAAAAAGGTATGAAAGGGAATCGGCTTTTACTTTAAGGCTATCCAATGAATTGATGAACAAACGATAGTTGTTGTTATCAGGAGATCCCGACACATTCACATGATTACCGGCAAATTGCAAGGTTATGATATCTCCTGCGGAAGCAAGGAACTCGGTTTCCTTATCCATTGCCCTGATGATGTACAAACCCGGTTCATCCAAATGAAAGTTGAACTCCAGACTAATTCCTGTTGGTTTTATAACGGAGTCAATGCCTTTAACTCCGTTAGTATCCATCATCATCAGTATAACAGGTCCTTTAATGCCATCAGAGTTAACCCTTACAAGAACTTCATTTTTATTTCTACCACAACAGGATAGAAGCATTACAAACAAAACTGCCGTGAATGACAGAGCAGTTTTGTTTACAACATTTTTAATATGGGTGGTTGAATGCATAACAAACCATTAAAAGTTTGTTTCATGCAGGAGTTCAATAATAATGCGGGTCATTAATGGTTCTGTCCGCTCAGCGGCCTCTAGTACTTCCTTGTGTGAAATATTCACAATCTTACCTGCAACGCCCAGGTCAGTAATGATTGAAACAGCAAATACCGGAATATCCAAATGACATGCAGTGATCACTTCAGGTACCGTTGACATTCCAACAGCATCAGCGCCAATAACACGCATATATTTATATTCAGAGGGAGTTTCAAAGGTTGGGCCGGTAACTCCGGCGTATACGCCTGTTTTATATGAAATGCCTTCCTTTTGAGCTATTGCCTTTACTTTTTCCAACAATTTGTGGTCATATGCTTCCTTCATATCAGGAAACCTCGGACCCAGTTCATTATAATTAGGACCTATCAAAGGGTTAGTTCCCATGAGATTAATATGGTCAGTTATGAGCATGATATCCCCAATTTCAAACTCAGGATTCAATCCTCCGCTGGCATTGGATACAATAATCATTTTAATGCCTAAGGACTTCATTACCCTGATTGGGAATGCTATCTCCTGCATTGACCACCCTTCGTAATAATGGAACCGTCCCTGCATGGCCATGACCTGTTGTCCGCCTAATTTCCCGAAAATCAGGCACCCTGCATGACCTTCAACAGTAGAAACTGGAAAATGAGGGATATCAGCATAAGGAATTTCCTTTTCGATATCTATTTCACGTGTCAGACCTCCTAAGCCTGATCCAAGTATAATGGCTACTTGGGGATTATTTATAATACGTGAAGAAATATAATCAGTGCTCTCTTTTATTTTCTTTAACATAGTCTTTTATTGTTTGATCAAAAGTATGCTTGTCGTTTCCATGGAAATCTATCTGTATCGGAATGTAATAGATTGGCAATTGAGCAGCCAGATCCCTAAGACTTGGTTCCAACATACGCATAGCATCTTTTTCAGTAGTTACAAGTAGTTTATTTCGGGTGTAAAGATCGGAATAATTTTGTTTGATACGTTCAAGATCTGTTCTGGTATATTTATGATGATCATCAAAACGCATAGTAATCAATTCATTACAATGATCTCTTAACCTGAATTCCAATGGATAAGCGTTAGCAATACCGGCCACCAGTAAAATCATTCCATAGTGATTTGACAGATTAAAAGGTTCATCAGGCTTCCAGAGTGATTTAAGCTCTCGATACCTGATATATGAAAACAGCACTTTTTGGTTATGCAGGGGCTTTATTCCCTCAATAATCCTCCTGCGTTCAAAAGGTGAGAGCACTTCAGGCGTTTTAGTGATAATGATTAAATCGGCACGTCTTGAGCCTTTGCGATGTTCACGCAAGGTACCGACAGGTAAAAGATAATCATGAAAAAATAATTTATGATAGTCACTCAATAAAATGGACAATCCCGGCTTAACAAACCTATGCTGGAAAGCATCATCAAGTATAACTACGTCTGTTTCAGGTTTAAGCTTTAGTATGTTTTTAATTCCTCTTCGCCTGTTGCTGTCAACAGCTACACTAATTCCGGGGAATTTATTGTAAAACTGCATAGGCTCATCACCAATAGTCCGAGCCTGATCCTCATCACAGGCAATTTTAAATCCGGAGGTTTCCCTGCCATAGCCTCTGCTTAAAGTAGCTACTTTGTACTCTTTTGACAGCAGCCTGGTAATATATTCAACATGCGGTGTTTTCCCTGTTCCACCAACAGTAAGGTTGCCTACAGAAATAACAGGTACGGTAAAGAATTCGGAAGATATTAATTTCCAGTCAAATAGCTTATTCCTGACACGTATAATCAAGCCATAAATGAATGCCAGTGGCAAAAGAAATAATTTCAGAAATTCCATGCTATAAAATTAATTAAATAACATAACATCACAAGAAAAACATTAAATTTATTGCCTGATAAAATGAAATAAACTGCCCCGTACTGATCAACCTATTGAACTTGCAGGTAAAGGTCGGGTTTATAGATAGATTATCATCATTTTAAGAACAATATTTTATGAAATTACAGCAAATTAAAGATGTAATAGAATCCATAGCTCCATTGCAAACACAGGAGAGCTATGATAATAGCGGGTTACTGGTAGGTAATGAAAATGATGAAATTACCGGGGCGTTGATTACTCTCGATATCACAGAGGAAGTAATTGAGGAAGCTTCCGCTTTAGGCTTTAACATGATCATATCACATCATCCTCCTATATTCAGGCCACTAAAACGATTAACAGGTTCCAACAGTACCGAGCGCTGCGTTATAATGGCTATAAAAAAAGGGATAGCACTTTACGCAGCTCATACTAATCTGGACAATTCCATGAAGGGTGTAAATGCTATTTTATCAGAGAAGTTAAATCTTAAAAATCTGAGCATCCTGCAACCCACACAGGGAATGCTGCGTAAACTGATTATATTTACACCTCAAAGCCACCAGGAGATTGTCCGCACCGCTCTGTTTAAAGCAGGAGCAGGTGTAATAGGCGCTTATGATTCATGCAGTTTTAATTCACCGGGGCAAGGTACTTTCAGAGCACAGGAAGGTTGCAATCCTTATGTGGGCGAAATAGGAGAATTGCACACGGAACCCGAAGTAAAGATTGAAACAATTTTACCTGCATGGATTGAAAACAAAGTGGTTAAAGCAGTGCGTGAAGTACATCCCTATGAAGAAATGGCATGGGATTCATATCCACTCAACAATGAGTTCACCAGGGTAGGTGCCGGTATGGTGGGTACCCTGCTAAAACCGGTAGATGAAATAACATTCCTTACCAAACTCAAAGAAGTGCTTCATGTGCCTTTCATAAAACATTCACCTCTATTAAACCGAAAAATTAATAAAGTGGGGCTTTGCGGTGGTTCAGGCAACTTCCTGATACCTGATGCTATGGCCAATCATTGTGATGTTTATATAACCGGCGAACTAAAATACCATGATTATTTTACGGCTGATCATAAAATAGTACTGGTAGAAGCGGGCCACTATGAAACAGAACAATTTAGCAAAGAATTATTATATACTATTCTTAAAGAAAAATTTACTACCTTTGCACTCCAAATTTCCGGGAAAAATACCAACCCCGTAACCTATCTGTAATTAATTTCCTAAAGAAGGAATAACATGGCAAAATCGTCGAAAGAAAAAAGCACCTCAGTGAATGAACCTATTCAAGATCAGGAACAACAAGACAAAAGCTACATTTCGGCACACGTTTCTTCATCTGCATCAGAATCCGATGAAACAGAGATATCCATTGAGAAGAAACTAATTGCTTTATATAGTCTGCAACAAATTGATTCTCAGATTGACAAAATTAAAATCATCAGAGGTGAGCTTCCCCTGGAAGTAGAAGACCTCGAAGACGAAATAGTTGGATTGCAAACCCGTATTGATAATTACGTTCTGGAAATAGAAAGTTTGAATGTACAGGTTAAAGAAAAAGGCAACCAGATTGTTGAAAGTCAGGCACAAATAAAATATTACGACGAGCAGCAGATGAAAGTTCGTAATAACAGGGAATATGATTCAATTTCTAAGGAGATTGAATACCAGAACCTCGAAATCGCACTTGCTGAAAAGAGAATTAAAGAGTTCACGCACAACATCAATCTGAAGAACGATGAAATTGCATCTGCTCAAAAAGTATTGGATGAAAGAACCAATGATCTTGAAATCAAGAAAAGTGAACTTTCAGATATCGTGAACGAAACTGAAAAGGAAGAAAATAACCTGTTCAAAAAATCAGAAGATCTTCAGCGCTTTATTGAAGAACGTTTGCTCACTGCATACAAACGCATCCGCAAAAATGCTCGCAATGGACTGGCAGTAGTTAGTGTGGAACGTGATGCCTGCGGTGGTTGCTTCAGTGCTATTCCTCCTCAACGTCAACTTGATATCAGAATGCACAAAAAGATCATCGTTTGCGAATATTGCGGTCGTATATTGATTGACCACGGTCTTGCTTCCACCATCAATCAGTAATTAGACTATTGAGTAAAAGTATATCAGGAGGGAAAGTATTGCTTTCCCTCCTTTGTTATTAGAACTAGAGAAAAGCCTTTATAGTAAAAGAGGTAACCCCTGAATAAGTAAAGAGGCAGCTCTTGATTGAAAATGAGGCAATCCTTTACCGGGGAAGAGTTA
>JBAXYX010000047.1:0-16399 GCA_041670625.1 Lentimicrobiaceae bacterium
AATGAACTCCATACAGAAGAAGGTTTAAAAGAATAGTCTAGTGTAATGGATGAAAGGGAAACATGATGGCAGCAAATACAGTTATCCTCTTGCAATAGAATTCAGGTGTGCTCAATTGCATATAGACGCCATCATGAATAAAGAAGGAAACTACAGAAGCAATCCTAAACTAAGTAATTTTTAGCCTATGGAAGCGATCAAGAGAATGAGCTGAACCATACTGTTATAGGTATTAAAGAAGTTCACAGATGAAGAACTTAGCGTAATCAGCATCAGTTGAATCTTCCTATTATGGGTATCAGGATTAATAGCTTGCCCGTGAAGCCTAAAGTATAAGGCTGCTTTTACAAGCAGCCTTATACTTTAGCTACCAAAAATGAGTCTGTTTTGAGTTCAGTAATACTAGTATTTAAACCCTAGCGTAACTAAAAACATGTTATTGTTTATGGTTGCATCAGCAATGGCAGGGTCGGTACCGGCAGGTGCACTATACAGGTAATACTCATCATCCATATTACTCATAACCCAGGCCATATCAACAAAGAAATTCCCTGTACGGATACCCAAACCTGCAGAGTAGGAACTCATCACTGAATTGGTACCATACTTGTATGGGTTATCAGAGATACCATAACCACCTCTGAAACTCAGTGATCCATAGCGCCATTCGGTTCCTAACCTGATATTATGTGCTTTAACGTAGCTGGTTTTAATAGCAGAATTCTCTGCATCAAAATCATATTCTTCTGATCTTAACCGTGCTGTGGAGTAATCAAGATATTCATAATCAGCACTGATTATTCCAACTTTTCCAATGATCAGTCCAATCCCTGCAGAAGCCTTGAAAGGGGTATTCAATTCATATTCAAAGAAACCATCGGCAGATGACCTTTTTGTTCCTGAAGTTTCATAAACTGCTCTGAAGGTAGTACTGTAGGTGTCGCTCATATCGGTATAGAAAGTAGGTGTTTCAATAGCACCTCCAACACGAAGCCAATCTGCAGCTCTGACAATCATTCCTAATTTCAGGTTAAGACCGGTACCTGATGTTTCAAGTTTATCGGTACGGGTGAATGACTTAAAATAGTTATTACTTTCCAGTTCATCCGTTTCTGAATATATGGATGTTTCCTTATACTTTATGTATGGAACTCCAATAGTACCACCCAGGTATATCCGATCATTGTAATTACCACCGAATGAAAACACCAGTTCATTGATTGAGCCTTTGGAATCAATGGTTTTCCTCTGTCGTACACCACCATTCGGCATGTCAATGTAATAATGATGGTTCAACGTATCAATTTCATACAACAATTCTGTATCATAAGCCAACCCTGTACCAAAATTATCCAAGTCACCGGGTGCAAGTCCATCGGCATCATCAATATAAGAAGTCAGATAACTTGATGTTTCATTAAAGCCATCAATAACTACCCTGTTATTGAAATTAGCCAGTCTGTTTAATCCAAATCCAAACTGTACATTCTTCCATGGTGACGAAGGATTACGCAATGCAGGACTAGTAACCATTACCACCCCAATGTTACCCAGATTGAAGTTGTATCTGTAATCCTCGTTAGTCTCACCAAAATAGGTAGCCTGAGTGTTACCAATGAATATGGAGGGGGTAAAAGTCACTTCTGAATTCTTATAGATGGCAATACCTGCCGGATTATGGCTCAGTGTTGTAAAGTCACCTCCTAAAGCTGTAAAGGCGCCACCTAATGCCATATATTTAGCAGTTCCTGATTGATTAAGACGTGAATAACGTAAAGCATCTATTTCATTCTGAGCATAAAGGTTCACTGATCCTATTAGGAGGCAGATGATGGCGATGAGTGTCTTTTTCATAGTGTATTATATTTATAGTTATGATTACCTCCGTCCTGAAGATGATCTGGAATTACCTGATGATGAAGATGATGAGGACCTCGACGAACCTGAGCTTGAAGAACTACCTGATGAATAGTTTGAAGATGATGATGAACGCGAGGGTGTATAGCTGTTGGACGATGAGCTACGTGATGGTGTTGAATAACTTTCAGAACTCCTGGAAGGAGCTGTATATGTTTTTGATGGTTCAGAATATCTCGGCTGGCTCTCTCTACTTTTTACCGGTGCAGAATAAGTACTCCTTGACCTGGTATTGTTCTTTTCACCAGGAGTAGTAGTCTTTACGCCGGTTTCACGAATACTTCTGTAACGCGGACTTGTGTATTCATTGCTTGACTTGGGTTTACTATAGCTAGGTGCACTGTATGTTTGCGGTGCCCTGGTTTCTTTCACAGTTGCCGGTTGTTTTTGTCCCTGGGGAGTACTATATTTCATCCGCTGTCCGTTGCTGTTCGTAACTACCGTTGAACGCGTATTTGACTGACGGCCAGGTGTAACAGTACCATTGTTCTTAGGCTCGGGAGTTGTTGGTGTAACAGTACGGGTATTATTAGGATCCTGACGGGTTGGCGTTACAGTACGGTTGTTATTAGGATCCTGACGGGTTGGCGTAACAGTACGAGTATTATTAGGATCCTGACGGGTTGGCGTAACAGTACGGGTATTATTAGGATCCTGACGCGTTGGCGTTACGGTACGGTTGTTAGTAGGTTCCTGACGCGTTGGCGTTACGGTGCGGTTGTTAGTAGGATCCTGACGTGTTGGCGTTACAGTGCGGTTGTTAGTAGGATCCTGACGTGTTGGCGTAACTGTACGATTGTTATTAGGAACCTGACGGGTTGGCGTTACTGTACGGGTATTTTTATATTCATTTGATATTTTATCCAGTTCACCACTTCTGATTGCTTCCTGGTATCTCTCACCAAATGAACTGTTGCGGGAATTACCTGATGATCTGCCACCACCTGATGATGAACCACGAGGTCCGTAATAATAAGAGTTATCATCTTTACTATTGTAGTACCATGCATAAGGCTCTCCATTGTATCCATCATGATATCCATGATGGTATCCCTGATGGTAACCCTGTCCATAACCGTATGGGTAACCGTATCCGTAATAACCGTAGTAAGGATAATCCCAATATGAATTATACCCAAAACCCGGGTATCCCCATCTGTTACCCCAGTAAATTCCGGTATATCCTGGATACCACCAGTTATATCCCATGTAAATACTGGTACCCCAGCTATAAGGATTGTAGTCATACCAATACAGGTTTGTATAATAAGGGGCATAGTAGCTATCATAGTAGCTATTGGTATGGAACCTTCTTAAACGGGCTGCATAAGCATAATCATAATAGTCATCCGGATCATAGTAGTTATTGGTAATGTAAGTATTACCTGTAGAAGGATCGGTGTACTGATCTTCTGTAACATACTGTTCGTCTGTTATATTTTGTTCATCAGTTACATTCTGATTGTCCTGGTACTGACCTTGATCCTCATATACAGCATTATCCTCAACCGCCTGCTCTTGAGTAGCCTGCTGATCCTGATAGGCTGGTTCTTCAGCTTGAGGTTCAGGAGTGTATACAACAGCGTCCTTCGGCGAATAATAAACATCGTCAACTACGCCCACTGTACGATATTGTGTTGTACAGGCCGAGAGCATCAGAGCTGTAGCAACAAGAAATGCGAATAAGGTTTTCATTTTAAGGTCCTCCCTTTTGTTATGCTGTATGTGTATTGTGATTGTCGATCAATAACTCGGTAAAATTATTAATTTTGCAACATCAATGAACTATTAATATTTATTAGTTTAGTAACAAAAACTATACCACAAACATCAATATGGCTAAAGATTTTCCATCAAGGAGTGAAAATTATGCTCAATGGTACAATGACCTCGTAATAAAAGCCGATATGGCTGAAAATTCAGCAGTTAGGGGTTGTATGGTAATTAAACCATATGGATATGCCATATGGGAAAAAATGCAGGCTGCCCTCGATAAAATGTTCAAGGATACTGGTCATCAAAACGCTTACTTTCCAATATTCATACCAAAGTCTTTCTTCAGTAAGGAAGCAAGTCATGTTGAAGGATTCGCAAAGGAATGTGCTGTAGTAACTCACTACCGGCTAAAAAACGATCCTAATGGCAAAGGGGTAGTTGTTGATGAAACGGCGAAGCTTGAAGAAGAATTGATAGTACGCCCAACCTCTGAAACTATTATCTGGGATACATACCGCTCATGGATTAAGTCGTACCGTGATTTACCGTTGCTTATTAATCAATGGGCAAATGTAATACGCTGGGAAATGCGCACCCGCCTGTTTTTACGTACTACTGAATTCCTATGGCAGGAAGGGCATACCGCACATGCTACCGCTGAAGAAGCCCTGGCTGAAACCGAACGTATGTTGGACGTATACACCGACTTCGCCGAGAATTGGATGGCCTTACCGGTTATCAAAGGGATAAAATCACCTAATGAACGCTTTGCTGGTGCTGTTGAAACTTATTGCATTGAAGCCCTCATGCAGGATGGTAAAGCTTTACAGGCCGGCACGTCACACTTCCTGGGTCAAAATTTTGCCAAGGCTTTTGAAGTACAATACCTGAGTAAGGAAAATAAACTCGAATACGTTTGGGCTACTTCATGGGGCGTTTCCACCCGTTTGATCGGAGCTCTTATCATGGCTCATTCTGATGATAACGGACTGGTATTACCTCCAAAACTAGCTCCTACTCAGGTAGTGATCATCCCTATCTATAAAACCACTGATCAACTGGCACTTATATCTGAGAAAGCAAATCAGATTAAGAAGGACTTGCAAGCCAAAGGCATCTCTGTTAAATATGATGACCGTGAAACCTACAAGCCGGGCTGGAAGTTCAATGAATACGAATTCAAAGGTGTTCCTGTCAGACTGGCTATAGGGCCGCGCGATCTTGAAGATGGAACTGTGGAAGTTACCCGCCGTGATACACTTGAGAAAACAACGTATCAAATTGCAAATATTGATACAAAGGTTGAGCATCTGTTGCAAAGCATTCAGGAAAACCTTTACCAGAAAGCTATTGACTTTCGTGCAAACATGACCTCTAAAGCTGATACTTGGGAAGAGTTTGTTGATCTGCTCGACAATAAAGGTGGCTTTATCCTGGCTCACTGGGATGGCACCACTGAAACCGAACAGAAGATCAAAGACCTGACAAAGGCTACTATCCGATGTATTCCTCTGGATGCTAAACCTGAACAAGGTAAATGTATCCTTACCGGTAAGCCATCAGATAAGAGGGTTATTTTTGCCCGAGCCTACTAATCCAATAAGGTTTTCTTTGCCAAAGCCTATTCATACCTATGGGTTATTTGAGCAAGTGCCTTCTACTTAAAAATACTGGAAGAAACAAAAAGGTGCAATAATTGCACCTTTTTGTTTCTATTTAAAAGCGTTTATACGGATATACCTTGCTATATGTCAATCTAACTTCATCAGTTTCCCACTAGTCGAAGACTTTATAAATTGGCCATGCCACAACACATAATGTCAATCTATTTTAATCAGTTTCCCACTGCCACTAATATTACAATTGAGCTCATACGGATCACCTGAGTAATAAATATTACCAACAGAAGTAATTTCAGCTCCAAGAATATATTTCGCGTTCACATAGCAATCGTTGGTGCTGTTGCTGTGTAAATACACGATGTCTGATTTCAGTCCGCCACAATGGAATGGTCCGTAACTGTTTGAATAGATAGTGGTCATTTGAGAAGTGCCTGTAACATTGAAGTCAACCGTACCATAGTGGAGTCCAAGGTCAATCCTGTTGCATTTAACATCCATATTCACTGACCCGGCACCGCCCCATGCGTTTATTTCTAAGGAATCGAATTCATAGGTTCCTGCTGTTGTAATATCACCCGAACCCTCGTAACGAATGGAATTAAGGTTGTTTGAAGAGACATATACGGTCATCTCATGGTTATAATTCCTGACCCAGTTGCACTTCATGGTATTTGTGATCACCAGAACGCTGTCAACTATTTCAGTTTTAATAGACGACAGTATGTTTTTACCAGCTTCCACCCGCAAGAAATGTCCGTCACCTGGTTCGATTACCAGATTAACATTGTCATATAACTCTATTTTTTTGAAATAAGTGGCTTGCCGGGTTTCAGTTGTAACCTCTCCGGTGTTGGTATAGCAGTCATCAAGGTTCTCACGTTTACATGAAACAGTAAAAACCATCATGATAGCAAGAGTTGTCACAACCGGCAAGCTAATCCGGTCGATCCTGAAGCAACGCTTATTAAACAATATATCCATTATAAAATATTCCTGAGTTCTAATACCTGATTCTTTATCCTTATTCTCTTCCTATCCCTTTCCTCTTTTTATTCTATCCTTATTACACCCCTACCCTATCCTTTAACTTCCCTTTTTCTTCTAATGCTTTCCCTATCCTTATTCTAACCATATCCGTTTTTTGGGATAAACAACTCAATGCCAATTGTAATATTTCACGCTAAACCGGTAACCAACCCCGAAAGCCACATAATCAGCTCTTGCATAGTGAGTCTTCAGCGTTAATGAAGTGAACAGGTTACGATGAATGATATATTGCATACCTAATTTATAGTATGAAATACCTTCACCCATATTTTTACCTCCTGTATAGAAACCTAAGGCAAGCGGGAATGATAATCGGGAAAGCACTACTTCATAAGTCAATGCAACCCCGGGTTTGATCAATTGGTATTCATGATTATAATCCACACCCTTAGTTCCTACTGACAAAGCATCAGAACCATCATACGAAAAGTCGAAACACACACCTGCTTTGCTTTTATATCCAAACTGCTTGACCACACTCACATATCCTGCAAAAACATTATACCTTGAATGAATTGCTTCACCTATGTCCTTTACACCAAAAGCTGTACCTGCCCTAACTTCCAGGAATTGCCTTCCATCAAACTCAAACATAGTGAGTGAAGGTCTGATGGCTCTGCGTATATATGGATTTTCTTTGTTGATTCTAAAAGCGACACCCCCGCCAAGTGATGGTATATTTAAGCCATAGTTGGGAGTTTTAATAGAACCGTTCGAAAAATGCATCAATTGTATGTTTCCAAAAACCTGAAAGTGATTAATCGGTTTCCACCGATACTCAAGCTTCAGGTTAATAGCAGCGTTTAAGTGAGAACCGATAGCAATGTATTTGTAGTTATCAAGTCTGTCAAACCTCTTAGTGAGGTATCCTAAACCCGCGGCCAGCCTAAAGTTAAATTCAGAAGTTTCACTTTTCACAATAGGAAAAGAAATGTAAGGCATCAAAGCATGAGCTTGACCAAGTGTCTCCTTATCCCCCAGCCAGGCCGTCCAGTAGTTAATACCTGTAACAGGGTAATTATAAAGCGTTTCCCATTGTTGTTTGCCATAGGTAGAACGGGCAATGCTAACTTCAAAAGAAGGGAAATGCTCATTAAACACTTCCATTTCAAGGTGATGAGCAATAAGGAAACCATAGTTTGCCTGAGTTTCAACCATCAGGTTCGGTGCCTGATATTTATGTATCCCCTGTGCAGATAATAGCCCGGAAATCATCAACAACATAACCACCAACACACAGTCCGGCAGACTGAAAGAGTGTACGTGTAAATTAATATTGTTTGGACCTGATGATTTCAATGTTCTGATAAATAAAGTTCTGATATGTTTTGATATTCCAATTTTAATCAGTACTGTTCTGATTTGCTCTGATGTAATCTGATGGTTCTGATTGAAAAATGTTGACGTAACAAAAATACAAAAGGGCTGGATTGGTTTATTAACTTTGCAAAAACTATTATCACATGGATAAAAGACTTGAAGCCTTTGACAGACTGCTAACTATAATGGATCAACTGCGAGCTCAATGCCCGTGGGATAAAAAACAAACCTTTGATACCCTCCGGTATCTTTCTATTGAGGAAATATACGAGCTGAGTGATGCCATCCTGGATAAGAATATGGAAGAGGTAAAGAAAGAACTGGGTGATGTAATGCTTCACCTTGTATTCTATTCAAAAATTGCTTCTGAACAAAATGCATTCGATATAGGTGATGTAATTAACTCTCTTTGCGAGAAACTAATCCGCCGGCATCCTCATATTTATGGCGATGTAATTGCCGATGATGCTGAAACTGTCAAGAATAACTGGGAGAAGATAAAAATGACCGAAGGCCGTAAATCTGTCCTCAGTGGTGTCCCCACTTCCTTGCCTGCAATGGTTAAAGCATACAGAATACAGGAAAAAGCCCGTGGTGTAGGCTTTGACTGGGAAAATGCAGGACAGGTATGGGATAAAGTACAGGAAGAACTTGGTGAACTGGAGTATGAAAAGATCAATGGCTCACATGACAAAGTTGAAGATGAATTCGGTGACCTGCTATTTGCACTGATCAACTATTCCCGATTTATTGACATCAACCCTGAAGATGCCCTTGAACGTACTAATCGTAAGTTCATGAAACGTTTTAAGTACATGGAAGCAAAAGTGAATGAAGCCGGTGATTCAATGCATGACATGTCGTTAGCCGAGCTTGATGTACTTTGGAATGAAGCAAAAAAGTTTGACTAATAACTACTTTTCCTCCAGTCTGCCGGGCATTCTTCACCCGTTTCTTCATAGTACTGGAGTGCATCAATCATACGCAGGGTTTCATCAATGCTTCGGCCAAGAGGAAGGTCATTAACCACCTGGTGCCTGATGATTCCCTGCTTGTCAATGATAAAAAGTGCTCCAAAGGCAACAGGATCACCGTCAAAGTCCATCTTGTTGTCCTCATCATCATATTCGTACGTACCGGCCAAAACATCATAGTTTTCAGCAATGGTCTTGGAAAGGTCAGATACTAATGGGAAAGTAACCCCTTTAATTCCTCCTTTTGATGGTTCCATGCTTAGCCAGGCATGGTGCGAATGGGCTGAATCAACAGAGCAGCCCACCACTTCAACGTTGCGTTTCTCAAACTCAGGCATTTTGTGCTGAAATGCCCATATTTCCGTCGGACTAACAGTAGTAAAATCAAGTGGATAAAAGAAGAAGACTACATGTTTCTTCCCAATGAATTGACTGAGTGAGAATTTCTCAATAATTTCTTCACCGTCAATGACTGCATCTGCTTCAAAAAGAGGTGCTTTTTTACCTACTAATACTGACATGGTCTGATTAAATGGTTATTTATAGTACAAACATACATAATTAAGCTGTTCAAAAATAATATTTTCATTTTTATGACCATTTATCGCAGTCTCCTTGTAAGTAACGGTCATTATGAATATGCAACACCGCTTGAACTATCAATAATAAACAAGGGAAAAAGAAAAATGATATTTAAATGAAACCAGCAATTCAACTGCTTTAATTGCTGCAATCATTAAATGAACATTCAGCTAACAACTGAATGAACAATCCGTTTTATAGATAGAGCAATATCAACCTTCCTGGTGCTTGAACATTCTGTTTTACAGATAGAGCAATATCAACCTTCCTGATGCTTGTACATTCCATTTTACAGATAGAGCAATATCAACCTTCCTGATGAATGAACATTCAGCTTGACCGTAAAGGTAATAATTCCACTGGCAAAAAGCTTCTAAAGTCTATTGAGCATCATGAATATCATCCGGCTAATTAATATCGGGGATATTATCAATGTTAAAGATAATCGGCCGGTTGTTGACGAAATCAAATAAGGTTAGTTTGCGTAGCTGAAAATAGCTGAGCCAATAGGTTGATAAAGCGCTTACATAACCCTGTTGGGCATTATCCTTTTCAGTCTGTGCTATATTAAGATCAGTGATCCCGATTTTGCCAATCAGGTAACGCTGCTTGGTTACTTCATATCGTTTCAATGCAATGGTGTCGCTCTTTGCAGCAATGGCATACTGCGATGGTTGCATGTTATACTGCATTACCTTGATAAAGACTTCCTGGTCAAAGTCTTTGATGTCCTGTTGTACAGAGGTCCTCTCAATTTCCATCTCTGACTCGGCCAGCTTAACCTTGCTTTTGGCAAGTCCCCAATCGAGGATAGGAACATTTATACCAACTTCCAGTACCTGATGATCTTGCGGATTACGGTAAACATCCTGCCAATCATAGTTGCTTTGAGTGAGTCCATATTCTGCATACAAATCAATACTAAACCTGTTTTCGGCCTTAGCTTTATTCACCAAGCCTTCCGCTTCAATTACACGTCGTTCAAAAGCCAATGCATCAGCTCTGTTTTTCCTGGCATGTGAAATTGCAGTCTGCGCCTCAACCTGTGTTAAAGGAGGCGCTTGTGGTGCTTGCAGGATTAAAGCTTCATCTTCAGGCAAACGCAGGAATGAGCGCAAGTCGAAGGTACGCATTTCAACCGTCAGATTTGCCTCTTCCACAGCAGAACGTGCATTCAGGAAACTAAGCTCAATTTGCAATAATTCATTCTCAGCAATGGTGCCAATATTAAACCTTCCCTTTGCTATTTTATAAAGCGTATCGTTATTAGCCAGGTTGGTTTGCTGAATTTTTAGTCTGATCTGTGCATCAAGCAGATTAAAGAAAGCACTCGCAGCACTAATACTTACCTTTTCAAGATCTTCAAGGTAAGTGCGTTCTGCTTCATTATAACGCAGAGGTTCAGTCTTCTTAAGCCAGCGAAATTGATTATATCCAAACAGCGGTTGCCGCAAGCTAATATTTAATGGTGTTGACCGAAATGATGTACTCGAATCACTCTCCATGATAAAATTGTCTAAGCGATACAATCTTGAGTTGAGAGATAACTGGCCACCGGTTAATCCCAAATTCTTGGTCAATGACAATCCGGCATTATAATCAGCAGAGTTTCGTGGATAAAAGTAATCACCTGTTGAACTGGTAATCTTCTCAATGCCTTTATTGAGACTGGGTATGGTAGCATCTAATGCAAGCATAGGCATCAGACTGGCTTTATAATTACGATACTGCCAGTAACTGCTCTTGAATCGGTGCATTGCGGTCAAGGCATCAGGCGATTGCCGCAGGGCTATCGTGATGGCTTCATCGAGTGTTAACACCAGTGCGGATGAATGATCTTGTTTAGCAGCAAGCGCTTGAGCATTAGATGAAGTCAAGCTATGATCTTGTACTTGTTGAGCTTGCGCAGTGAAACCGATAAAGGTAATCACCATCAGGAAAAATGACTTACTGATACTCGCAATAACATTATTAGTTATACTCATAACCGGTTACAAATTTATTCATAACGAAGTGAAGTTACAGGATCCTGCGAAGCAGCTTTCCGTGCAGGCATATAACCGAAGGCAATCCCTACTGAAGCTGACACTCCAAAAGAAATAAGGATTGAAGTCACTGACACGATGGTTAATATACCGGTAAATCCGGTAATAATACGTGCAAGCGATATTCCCAAAATGATACCTATAATACCTCCGGTAAGGCTGATCAGAGTGGCTTCTGTGAGGAACTGAAATTTAATATCCTTCTTTGTAGCACCGGTTGCCATACGAATACCTATCTCCTTGGTTCGCTCCATAACTGAAGCAAGCATGATATTCATAATTCCAATACCACCCACAATGAGTGATATACTGGCAATGGCTCCCAATACGATGTTAAATATGTCTTTGGTGCGTTGTTCCTGCTTCAGCAATAATTCAGGCACTTGAATAACCACATCATCTACGCCTGAATGCTTTCGCTTAAGCATACGTGTAATGACCTCGGTTGTTTGGTTAATCAATGCAGTTTCTTTAACCTGCACTACAATCTTGTCAATTTGATTGTGCGTATCATCTCCCTCGGTTGAGGAGGAACTAAACGATATCATATCATCACCCATCACAGCCATAGAGGATTCTCCTCCCCTAACCATTGAAGTAGTAACAACAGATCGGTCACGATAACGCAAAAGCAGCGTTTGTATAGGTGCGTATACCTGGTTGTTGTAATCACTGATACCCATGTTCTCTGAAAGCTCAGATGTCATTGCACGGTTTTTCAACACCCCGATAACCTTGAGCCATACAGCTCCGCATTTTACATACTGGCCAAGGGGGTCACTCTTTGGGAACAGTTTATTCTTTATGGTTGCCCCCAATATACAGACTGCTTTACCCTCGTTCATCTGCTCCAGGTTAAACATTTCACCTTTTTCAAGTTCAAGGTTAAATACCTCAAAGAAATCAGGAGTTATACCACTCACTTTACCAAACGTGTTGACCCCTTTTGATATAATGGCAGACTCATAAATAACTTCCGGGCTTACCCGTTGAACCGATGGGATAATTTCTTTGATACTTTCAGCATCACTCAGCGACAGTCCGGGTGAGTACTTTTCGGTTGACTGCTTACCGGCCTTGTCTTTATCTTTCTGCTCTTCCTGCTTCGTTTCAGTTTTAGGCATGATAATGATATTATTAACGCCCACCAGTTTCATCTGATCAAGGATCTCCTGTTTAGCGCCACTACCAATAGCCAACATAGCAATAACAGCCGCAACACCAAATATAATTCCCAATGCAGTCAGTATTGACCTGAATTTATTGGCAATCACAGCATCCAATGCAATTTCTAATATATAGAGACGTCGTTCCACCTTATCCTGTTTATAATTTATTCAAATGCCAATTTGTAGCATCTTCGGGTGGAGAGAGATAAACTTCATCCCCTTGTTTGAGTCCTTCTTTTATAATAATCTGATTTTCATTAGTCAAACCGGTCTTTACCTGCTGCTTAACTTTATGACGCACCATATAAACAAAGGAGATGTTGTCGGAATTCTGAACACATTCAATAGGGAGGAATAACACTTTAGGTATCACAGAGGTAATAATGATATTTTTAGTGGTCATTGCCGGCCGCAGTATACTATCAAACTCATGCACTTTTATCTTTACTTCAAATACTTTAGCATTTGAGTTACGCATTTGTTCGCCAATATTGGCCACTTCAGTAACAGTGCCGGTATATTTCCTTTCAGGGAATGCATCAACACTAATATTAACTTTTTGCCCTGTTTTTACTTTACTGATGTCAATTTCATTCACGTAAGTTTTTGAAATCATCTCCCTAAGGTTAGGAAGTGTTGCCACGATGTTATCCCATGAGCTCATAGTTGACCCGATACCCATCTTTGTGCCGTCCCAGTTCCGCTTATAGATGAGCATACCTGATTTAGGAGCTGTTACAGTAAAGCCACCCAACACATCCTGTATCTGCACCAGTTTGCGTTGTGCCTGCGTATATGAAACCGCTACTTCCTGCATATTAGCTTTAGCTTTATCCAATCTCAGCTTATAGTTCTTTTCAGCTTGTTTAAAGGAGCGTTGTGCTTTTTCAAGTTCTATCTTAGCCTGCCTTTGGGTTGCAGGAGGTTCATAAATTGACTGTTCAACTGTTATGTTGCGTTCTTCAAGGGCATACTCCAGGTTAATAAGTTCCTCACGAGCCGAGCGCATTTCCATTGAAGTATCAAGCTTCGTCTTTATGAATTGTGATTCTAACTTCTCCAGTTCAGTTTCAAGGTCCTTCATTCGGTTGGTAATCTCTGTTCGGTCAAGAGTAGCAACATATTGCCCTGAGTCAACCAGACTGCCTTCAGGAATAATATCAGAGATCTGAACCTGCCAGATACGCACTTCCCGCATTCCCGCAGGGCCTAAGATGTTTTCCGAATTCTTGGCTTCAAGCTCTCCACTGGTTGTGACATCAATACTAAAATTACCGAAGGCAACTTTTGAAATCAGCGCATCAGTTGATTTTTCTCCTCTGGTGAAGTAATAAGAGGAACCTACAATTGCCAGGATAATCAGGATCAGAATAACCCAAAATTTCCGGCCGTTAGAAGGGAAAGTCATATGTATTTCAATATTTTTGTTAAATAGATCTGTAACAATTACTCTATTAACGACAAAGTTAATTAATTATTGAGTATATGGGAATATTTCTTTTTATGCGAAAATTAGTTTTCTGCCAACATTTCATTCACAATCTGCTTGACTGTGATACCTTCGGCTTCAGCCTTATAGTTCCTGACAATACGATGACGGAGTATGTTGGTTGCAACAGCTTGTACATCTTCAATGTCGGGTGAATATTTACCCCGAATAGCAGCGTTGCACTTGGCTCCCAAAATCATGTATTGTGAAGCCCTCGGGCCCGCTCCCCAGGTAAGGTATTTGTTGGCCCAGTCATGGGCCATTGGAGTTCCCGGGCGCGTACGAGCAGCTACTTTTACAGCATATTGGTACACATTTTCAGTAACCGGTATGCGGCGTATCAGGTTCTGATAGAATATAATCTCATCCGTATCCAATACAATAGTGGGCTGCGTTGATTTTTCAGTGGTGGTGTTCTTTACTACCGTTATTTCCTGGTCGAAGGTAGGATAATCAAGCCAAATATTGAGCATGAAACGGTCAAGCTGGGCTTCCGGTAACGGGTAAGTCCCTTCCTGTTCTATAGGGTTTTGCGTAGCAAGTACAAAAAACGGTTCAGTGAGTACATGTCGTTCACCGGCCACTGTTACTGCTTTCTCCTGCATAGCTTCCAATAAGGCAGACTGTGTTTTAGGAGGAGTACGGTTTATTTCATCGGCTAATATGATATTAGCAAATATAGGTCCCCTGTTAAAACGGAATTTCCTGCTTTCATCAAGTATTTCCGTACCTATAATATCAGAGGGCATCAGGTCAGGCGTAAATTGAATACGACTATAGGTAAGACCGAGCGACTTGGCAATAGTATTGACCAAAAGTGTCTTGGCCAGTCCGGGCACCCCTACCAACAAGGCATGTCCTTTACTGAAAATGCAAATTAGCACATCCTTAATAACATCATCTTGTCCTACAATAACCTTGCCTATTTCAGCAGTAAGTTGTTGGTATTTCGCAACAAAAGCATCAACAGCTTCAACATCCGATTTAAAAGAGACCATTTTTCAGTAATAATAAAGGTTTAATCATTAATTGAATATATACATAACAGTACTATTCAAAGCCGGCTATGTTATATAAAAAAGGGCTGACCATCATTGTATTTACACCCTTTTATCATGCTAAATTACACAATAATTACATCATGATATTCAATGGTTACTTAACTTCCCACGAATGTATAAATTTACAATCCTGGTAAACAGGGCTTATTCTGAAGTAGGTTTTTGCTATTTTATCACTCAGCCACTTATCAACGGTTTCCGCTTTCTTTTTATTGATAGCCCATTCCTGAATCGAATTATAGTCCTCTTTAAGACTGGCTTTATGTGATGGGGTAATGGATTTCAGGTAATACAGGTTAAACGTTTGTTTGGCTTCCTCATTTGTAATAGCAGTTGGTTTTGAAATATCACCCACCTTAAGTTTTTCAACTGCAAATAATATCTTGGGGTCAAGTTGTTCACTGGCAAAATGTGTATTACCCGTATATGGGTTCACCATTAATCCGCCACTTATTTTATCCGGGTCATCTGAATATTTCAAAGCAGCTTCTTCAAATGTCAATTTCTTATTGCGAATGAGCATTGCAAGGCTATCTAAAAGTATGGAAGCCTTAGTGATTTCAGCATCCGACACCTTGGGAATAAAGAGGATGTGCCTTGTATTGATCTGTTCACCTCTCCGTTCTATAAGCTGGATAATATGATAGCCTGCTTTTGTTTTGATGATATCAGATATTTCACCTTTCTTAAGGCCGAATGCTGTAGCTTCATATTCAGGGTAAAGCTGTCCACGGTTAACAAATCCGATCTCACCACCCTTCCTGGCTGAACCGGGATCTTCAGAATAGAGCACTGCCATGGCGTTAAAATTATCACCATTCATGATACGCTCACGCAAAGCCTTCAGCCTGTTACGGGTTGCTTCCAACTCTTCCTTACTAATAGCAGGCTCTTTTACAATCCGGCCTACCTCATATTCAGTAGCAATGGTTGGAATACTATCATTAGGTAATTCACTAAACAGGCGGCGCACTTCGGCCGGCGTTACTTTAACATCCTTTACAATACCCTGCTGAACCTGTTCAATCATCAGTTGCTCTTTAACCAGAGTACGGAATTCCTCCTTGATCTCAAGCAATGACTTCTTGTAAAATTGTTCCAGCTTTTCCTGTGATCCAAACTGCTGAATGTAATACCGAAACCTTGCATCCATAGTTTGGTTTACCTGGTCATCCGTAATCTGAACACTATCAAGCTCTGCCTGGTTAAGCATCAGTTTTTGGAAAAGCAAATCTTCAAAGATGCGGCATCTTAACGCTCTGGCATCTGTTACTTCACCCTGTGCCCTGTACTGAAGGTACTGGGTTTCAACGTCTGATTGAAGAATGTAATTGGCTCCAACCACCGCAACTACTTCATCAATTATTTGCTCCTGAGCATACCCCCTGTTTATAGTCAGGGTCAAGAGGAGCAAAGAGATGATGCTTAAGTGTTTTATCATGATATTATTGTTTTCC
>JBAXYX010000048.1:0-16388 GCA_041670625.1 Lentimicrobiaceae bacterium
ATTATGTGATTGATGCTATTGACACCTTATCACCAAAGGTCTATCTGATCTATCACACAGTCAGGCTGGGAATACCACTGATCAGTTCAATGGGTTCAGGGGGGAAATTTGATCCTTCGCAGATCAAAGTATGTGATATTTCAGAAACCTATAACTGCAAGCTTGCCTATTACATGCGTAAACGGTTGCATAAGCTTGGTGTATGGGAAGGGTTCAAGGCTGTTTACTCACCTGAAGTGGTTTCAAGGGAGGCAGTCGCACTTCTGGAAGGTGAGATGAACAAGAAATCAACCGTCGGTACTATCTCCTATATGCCGTCCATGTTCGGCTGTTACTGCGCTGCAGAAGTAATAAAAGATTTAATGAGTAAATAATTTCAGCATTTGAAGAAACATCTGTGTTTTGATTCTTTGCTTTCTTTTAACATTTGCATTTTATTTACTTTCCTTGTAAGGTGAAGGTCAAATATTTTATACTTTTACTGTTAACATTCGAAATGATTAATCAGTTATCAAAATTGATTTGATGCTAAACTCATCCCTGTTAAAGAATATGGCATTTGAAGAAAGCTACATCCCCGGAATGGAAGTTTTCCGGAAGGCGCAACACGATTTTGGGAAATCACTAAATTCAACTATACTATTAACTTCTATTGAGGGTGAAAACCTGATCAGTCCATATTTGGCAGTTCCTTTTGTTAATCATGCGCAGGGGAGTGGGAATATATGGCATTGTTGCCTCACCAGCCTTAAAAAATTATGCAGGAATGTGGTCCCTGGTGGAAAAGATATTACCGGATTATGTGAATGTGGACTTACCATCACCGTGAACCCGATTATTGTCGACGGCAAGCATGTGGCAAACTGGGCTTTGATATACCTTGCCAATGCAAACGGCCATAAAGAATCTCTGGTTCGCAAAGCAGTGGAAAGCGGATATACTTACGAAGAAGCCGTTAATGCAATTGAACAGACAGAAATTGTGGATGACCATAAAATTCAGCAATCCGTATTTCTTCTTACAAGCTTTACAGATATTTTCACCGGGTTGCAATACGACAGTATGAACTTCCCCGGAAAGACCATTGAATCAGGGGAGAGAAAAGGACAGAATGTCAGCCTTGAAAATATTGCATTCAGTATTTCACAGTTAAGCCAACTTAACTTGCCGCTGCCTGCCTTGTTGACAGAAATCAGAAAGATACTATTCAAGTTCTTTCATGCTGAGAGGATCTCTTTTGCCATGTTTGACGGTGAGAACAACAAAAACGCTTTGGTAGAAATAAAAGATAGTCCGTCTGAACTTACAGATGAGATACCTGAAAACAGCCTGGAAGGTTATGTTTATAAAATGCAGTCCCCACTGATTGTATCACAGTCAGGCATTGAATTGATGATACAGGAAAAAGTGATCAGCAAACCGGTTCCATTCCCTACTCACTGGCTGGGTGTGCCCATGGTAACCCATGAAAAAACAATCGGAGTAATTGCCTTACAACAGGTTCAAACTGATTTCAGTTACAGCAACCAGCATAAGGAAGAACTTATTTACCTGTCGAAGCAAATTTCATTTTCTGTTCAAAGAATACTAGATGAGCAGGCATTAATAAAAGCTAAAAACGAAGCTGAAGAGTCGAGCAGGTTAAAGTCATCTCTGTTAGCCAATATGAGTCATGAACTGAGAACCCCTATGACGGGAATACTCGGTTTCTCTGAAATATTACATGAAGAACTGGAGGAAAGCCGGCTTAAAAACATGGCCTCTACCATCTATAAATCAGCTAACAGGCTGATGACTACCCTCAATTCAATTATGGACTTGTCGGCTATTGAGTCAAATCGTACAAGCCTGACGCTCACCTCTGTTAATGTGAAAAATTCGTTCATACCACTCCTGCAAAATGCCTATACAATAGCAAGTGACAAGGGGCTGTACCTTCGAACAGCATTACCTCCACAAATAAATGTAATGGCTGACGAAAAGCTGCTTGAGCAACTGCTTCATCATTTACTTGATAATGCAATCAAATTCACTATTGATGGCGGTGTTTCAATCAGTGCTTTTTCGGGAGCCAGGGGAACAACAGAGGTGGTCATTAAAATTAGTGATACCGGTATCGGAATAGCTCCCCAGCATCACAAACTTATTTTTGAAGAATTCAGGCAAGTGAGTGAAGGCCTGTCAAGGAACTTTGAAGGCAGCGGGCTTGGTTTGTCTCTGGTTTCAAAAATAGCGAAACTAATCAATGCCAGAATATGGGTTGAAAGTGTACCTGAGCAAGGCTCTGACTTTTATGTTGCATTACCCTCTGCTTCTCCTTCACAATTACAAACTCCGGTTATACCTGAAAAGACTGAAGTTATTAATACTGTCAGGCTGGGACGTGGCAATGTACCTGAAGTGCTCATTGTTGAAGACAATGAAATCAACCGCAGGTTAGCTGCTTTATACTTGCGGGAGATCTGCAACATCGACATGGCCGAGAACGGTTATGTAGCGATGAATAAAATAAAAAGCAAGAATTATGATGCAATCCTGATGGATATAAACCTGGGTGCAGGCCCTAATGGAATTCATGTTGCGCAGGAGATCAGAGCCCTGGAACACTATAAAAGCATTCCAATCATTGCCGTAACCGGTTACACCATGCAAGGTGACAGGGAAAAGCTGCTTTCAAGCGGCTGTTCGCACTATGTGGCTAAACCTTATGATAAAAAAACGTTGATTAAGTTGTTTTCAGGATTACTGTATCAACAGGACATTAAATAAAGACCACTTGCCCTTCAACGGCAGTAAAGGTTTCAGGGAAAACAGCTCTTGCTTCATCCAGCATAAGCAATAAATCTTTATATCGTGCAGAGAAATGCCCCAGCATTAATCGTTTTACATGGGCTTTATAGGCCAGAGTAGCTGCCTGAACGTTAGTTGCGTGCATTTTCAGAGCGGCTGTTTCAACCAGCTCATGTGCAAATGTGGATTCATGATACAGTAGATCACACCCTTCTACTATCGGAATAAGTTCCTCCTTATAAATAGTATCAGAACAATAAGCATAGCTGCGAGGGTGGTCGGGCGGAAGAGTTAAAAGGCTGTTTGGTATAACTTCCCCGTCATCGGTAATGAAGTCTTTTCCACCGCGAATAGCAGCATAATAAACCACAGGAACACCATATTTATCAATAGCTTCTTTATTAATATGGAATGGTTGTTCTTTTTCACGAAATAAGAAACCGGTAGTTGGTACCCGGTGAGTGAGCGGAAATGAGCTTATGGTTAATCGCCCGTCATCATATATTACCTCTTCATGATCATCCTGAGTGGAATGGAAGGTCAAGGGGTAGCCAACAACCGTTGCCGTTGATTCAAGTTGCAATTCAATAATATCCTTTAGCAACGGAGGGCCGTAAACATGAAGTGGTTCAGTTCGGTGAAGCAGGTGCATGGTTGATATTAGCCCGACAAGCCCAAAGAAATGATCACCATGTAAATGACTGATAAAAATATTTTTTATCCTGTTGGTCTTGACTTTTAAGTGTTGCAACCTGAACTGGGTTCCTTCACCACAGTCAATGAGGTACAGGTTATTGGAGTGATTAACCAGGTGCGAAGTCAAATTACGGCCTTCAGTTGCAATAGCAGCACTACTTCCAAGAACAGTTACTGAAAATTCCTTCATTATTTAAGTTTGTTTGAGTATGTTGCTTTAGTGAGCAGGATAACGAGCCTTACTAAAAACAATAAAAGCGATACTAAATGCTAATTAACAAAAAAATCCCCATAAAGGGGATTTTTTTTATCATAAGGACAAAAGATTATTCAGCTTTCTTACCTTTTTCTTTAGCAGCTTTTTCTGATTGTTCCATATCAGATTTTAAATTAGCTAATGCCTCTAAGTCACCGAGAGTGGTTTTTTCAAGGTTATCTTTCAGCTTTTTAACTGCACGCTTTGTGGTAGTTTCAGCACTTTCCTTAGCCGGAGTTTCTTTTACTTTTTCAGCAACAACATCCTGGAAAATACGGGAATGTGAAAGGATAATTTTCTTGTTCTCTTTTGAGAATTCAATCACTTTAAACTCAAGTGTTTCATCAACTTTAGCCTGTGTATTGTCTTCTTTCATGATATGACGCAGTGGAGCGAATCCTTCAACACCATATGGCAATGCAACAACAACACCTTTATCGCTTGCTCCTGTGATTGTTCCTTTATGAACTGAACCTACAGTGAATACAGTTTCAAAAACATCCCATGGGTTCTCTTCAAGTTGTTTATGGCCCAGGCTTAACCTGCGGTTTTCAACATCAACATCTAATACAAGAACATCAATCTTTTCACCAATCTTGGTAAATTCAGCAGGATGCTTAATTTTCTTTGACCATGAAAGATCAGAAATATGGATTAATCCGTCAACACCTTCTTCTAATTCTACAAAAATACCAAAGTTGGTAAAGTTGCGAACAGTAGCTTCATGTTTAGAGTTAATTGGATATTTTTCACGAATATTGGTCCATGGATCAGGAATAAGTTGTTTGATACCTAATGACATCTTACGTTCTTCACGATCAAGGGTAAGAATAACAGCATCAACTTCATCACCCACTTTCAGGAAGTCTTGAGCAGTGCGGAGGTGCTGTGACCATGACATTTCTGACACATGGATAAGGCCTTCCACTCCGGTGGCGATTTCAATAAATGCACCGTAATCAGCTATTACAACTACGCGGCCTTTAACCTGGTCACCCACTTTGATGTTTTCATCAAGTGAATCCCATGGATGAGGGGTAAGTTGTTTAAGACCGAGGGCAATACGCTTTTTATTTTCATCGAAATCAAGAATAACAACACTGATTTTTTGATCAAGTTGTACAATTTCATCCGGATGATTGATACGGCCCCATGAAAGGTCTGTGATATGAACCAAACCATCAACACCACCAAGATCAACAAATACACCATACGAAGTAATGTTTTTAACAGTTCCTTCAAGTATCTGTCCCTTTTCAAGTTTACTGATGATATCAGCTTTCTGATGTTCGAGTTCGTCTTCAATAAGTGCCTTGTGTGAAACAACGACATTCTTATATTCCTGATTGATTTTAACCACCTTGAATTCCATTACTTTGTCTACATAGACATCATAATCACGGATAGGTTTAACATCAATTTGTGAACCGGGCAGGAAGGCTTCAATACCAAATACATCAACAATCAAACCACCTTTAGTACGGCATTTAACATAACCGTTGATAATTTCTTCAGTTTCGAATGCTTTATTAACACGTTCCCATGAGCGCAGGATACGTGCTTTTTTATGCGACAGGATGAGCTGGCCGCCCATATCTTCCTGGCTTTCTACATATACTTCAATTTGATCACCAATCTTTAAATTGGGATTATAACGGAGTTCTGATTGTGGGATGACGCCATCAGATTTAAATCCAATATTTACAACAACCTCTCGGCTGTTCATTGCTACTACTGTTCCGTCAATTACTTCATGTTCTACGATGGAGCTTAGAGTCTTGTCATACAAACCTTCGAGTTTACTTCTTTCTTCAACAGAATAGTTCTCGTGTTTTTTCCCTATGGCATCCCAATCGAAGTTTTCAAGAGATATTTGCGCTACAAGAGGAGCCTTAAGTTTTTCAACGGTAGGTTCGTCATCATCATCGTAAGTAATGGTTTCTTGTGTAATAACTTCGGGTTCAGTGATTGTGCTTTCAGTAGCTTCAACTTCCTTTTTGTCTTCAGTAGGTTGTTCTTCTGGTGCTGGATTTGAATTTAATAATTCATCATCATTGACGGGCAATTCGTTGTTCGTCATGTAATTTTGCTTTGTGGTTCCTAAAAGGAACCTGGTTAATACTATGTTTGTTTCAATGAAAGGTCAGACAGGTACCGCACATTTCTATTATACCAAAAGATGCGGGCCGACCAAACAGGGGTGCAAAAGTACTAAATTTATTTTAATACCTTATAACTAACTAATTAATTTTCAATGAAAATTCTCTAATTTAGATGACGCTTCTGAGCTACCTATAAGCTATTATTTTCCTCCATCATCCTTTCATAAGCATCATCATCAGCTTCCCATAACTCAATCTTGACCCCTTCCGGATCTATTATATGAGCAAACCGGCCATAGTCTGTTTCTTCAATCGGGGCCAAACGTTCAATACCCCGGTCAGCAAGCTTTGCCAGTATTGCATCAAGGTTATCCACCCTGAAGTTGATCATCAGCATCTTTTTAGAAGGATCAAAATACTCACTCGACTGTGAGAATGGCGACCATAAAGTATATCCTTTCCGTTCAGGATACTGACTGTTTCGCCATTCAAAGCTGGTGCCATATTCTTCCATTTTAATCCCCAGATGATCAGCATACCACTGCTTGATGCTGTCAGGATCATCATATTTAATAAAAACGCCCCCAATACCGGTTACTCTTCCCGTTTGATCATTAGCTTCCATGCTCTGATAAATGTTAGCGCTTTACTTGTTGTTGCTTGGACATTTCTTCCAGCTTCTTCTGGAAATTGGATTTCTTAATGGGTTTTTTCTTATTTTCCTGTAGTTGCAAATGAAGTTTATCCTCATTTACAAACCGCCTGATGATAAACATCTGGGCAAAGGTGAATAAGTTGGCCAATAAATAATAGTAGCTCAAACCTGCTGAATAGCTGTTAAAGAACCCAAGGAACATCACAGGCATCAGGTACATCATGGTCTTCATTCCCGGCATCTGATTACCTGTCGCCATCTGGTCATTGTTTATCTTGGTATAGATGATGGTTGAAATAGTCATCAACAAGGTAAATAGACTCACATGATCACCATAAAAAGGAATCGTAAACGGCATATTCCAAACAGAGTCATAGCTTGACAGGTCAGATGCCCAAAGGAATGACTGTTGCCGCAACTCAATTGACGAAGGGAAAAACCGGAACATGGCAATCAGGATAGGGAACTGCAGCAGCATCGGCACACATCCCGCCATAGGATTAACCCCCGCCTTCTTATATAAGGTCATGGTGGCCTGCTGCTTCTTCATGGCATCTTCCTGCTTAGGGAATTTGGTGCTTATCTCATCTATCTCCGGTTTCAACAAACGCATTTTAGCCGATGATATGTATGTTTTATAAGCAATCGGCAATAGCACAATCTTCAAAAGTACCGTTAGTATCAAAATGATAATACCATAATTAAGGATTTTACCTTCAAGAAAGTTAAACACCGGAATTACAGCAAACCTATTGATCCACTGCATTAAAAAGAAACCCCAACCTAAAGGTATCTGCCTTTCAAAGTCCATTTTATATTTACGCAGAATATTGTATTTATTAGGACCGTAGTAGAATGAAAAGCCATAAGTTTCATCTTTTAATGAGTTATAGGGTATTGAAAGAGCCGTGGCATCTTTCTGCAGATACTTGCTTTCTGTTTTAGGTTCATTCACTTTTGTCATACTGACGCCCTGGAACAGGTCATCAGCAATGAAAGAATTAGAAAAGAATTGCTGTGAATATGAAACCCACTTAATGGATGTGGGAATCTGCATTTCATCATCCTTACGTTCCTTCAGGTTGTCGACCTCCCCATCTGAATGCCGGTAGTATATATTACTGACATTCCGTTCATTATCAACATTCTTTTCCTGCCTTAATAACCGGGTTGCCCAATCTATATTGATATTTTTGGTATTAGGACCGATCACACCACCCATATTTACAAAATTGATTTTATAACCAATCATGTAATTATCAGATTTGACCGTATAGAGGTACTCTATGTATTGATCACCGGTAATAGTTGAATCATCAGAGCTTACATATAAACGCATGGCAAACTGTAAGGAATCTTTCCCGGTAATGTTCATATTCTTTTTACCCTTCAGGTTTTTATCAAACCAGTAAGGAGTAAAATAGAGATCCTGAGTATTAATAGGACGAACACCTGCAAAGAAGCCCATGTTGAATTGCGATGCATCAGGATTAAAAAGAATTAATGGCTTTCCATCAAAAGTTTTATAGTTTTTTAATTCAACACTGCCAATCCGGCCTCCCCGGTTGATAAGGGTTATCTTGAACAGATCAGATTCAATAACATACTCTTCATCCTCACCTTTTGCAGCAGATACAAATTCCCCGTACTTTTCATTGAGAGAAGTTGCCAACCTGGCAGAATCGACGGGTTGCTGTTGTTTTGCCAGCGCTGTGTCAGTGGGAGTCTGTTCAGCCTGCCCTGCATTCTGAACAACTTTTAGTGCTTTTACGCTATCTTGTTTAAGTTTTTGGATGGCATATATAGAATCCTGTGTCCTTTTTCTGGTTTCAAGTTCTTCTTTTGATGGCGACATCATAATAGTGTAACCTATCATAAGGCCAAAAATTATTACAATTCCAATGATGGTATTCTTATTCATACAGCATTATGTAAGATGATTATGAGGGCACAAATTTAGCTAAAAGGAACGTAACAAAAGCATTATCTGATCATGAAGAATCAGATAATTACTTAAAAACCTTAATAATATAAGGTAACAGTCTATTTTTCCCGGTACTTTATGGCAGCTTCAATAAAGTGGACAAACAAAGGATGTGGATTAGCCACAGTACTCTTATATTCAGGATGGTACTGTGTACCAACAAACCATGGGTGATTTTTAAGTTCAAAAATTTCCACCAGGTCATTCACAGGATTTATGCCTGTAGGTATCATACCGGCATCTTCATATAAACTCAAATACTTATTGTTGAATTCATAGCGGTGCCGGTGCCGTTCCTCAATATTCTCTGTTTGATATGCTTCAAAGGCTTTGCTGTCTTTCTTTAAATGACATGGGTAAGCACCTAATCGCATGGTACCTCCTTTATTACTGATACCTTTTTGTTCTTCCATAATGTCAATAACCGGATAAGGAGTATCAGCGTCCATTTCAGTAGAATGAGCGCCTTGCAGCTTGAGTACATTACGACCAAATTCAATAACAGCGCATTGCATTCCGAGGCAAATACCCAGGAAAGGAATGTTATGCTCCCTTGCATATTGAATGGCAAGTATTTTACCTTCGATGCCACGATTACCAAAACCCGGTGCAACAATCATGCCGTCAAGGCCCTCCAATGTTGACAGTGTTTCGGGCGTTATACTTTCCGAATGAATAGACCGTACATTTACCTTGCAAGCATTCGCAGCTCCCCCATGCACAATTGATTCATAAATTGACTTATAGGCATCTTTCAGTTCAACGTATTTTCCAACCAATCCTACTGTAACCTCCGTTTTCGGATGATTAAGCTTGAACAGGAACTCCTCCCATTTAGCAAGGTCAGGTATAGTATCCTTTGACATCCTTGTTTTTTCGAGCACCTCAATATCAAGTTTTTCTTCAAGCATATTAAGAGGTACTTCATAAATAGAATCAGCATCCATTGATTCAATAACAGCCGTAGGATTCACATTACAGAAAAGAGCAATCTTATTACGCATGCTCTCATGCAAGTGCTTTTCAGTACGGCAAACTATAATATCAGGCTGTACTCCCTGTTCCAGCAAAGCTTTTACAGAGTGTTGCGTTGGTTTAGTCTTCAATTCACCGGCGGCCTTAAGGTATGGAACCAACGTAAGATGAATCACAAGGCAGTCGGTACCCATTTCCCATCTTAACTGACGAACAGCTTCAATATAAGGAAGGGATTCAATATCACCAACAGTCCCACCTATCTCAGTAATCACGAAGTCATACTTTTTCTTCTGACCGAGCAATTTGATCCTGCGTTTAATTTCATCGGTAATATGAGGGATAACCTGAACAGTTGCGCCCAGGAAATCACCTTTACGTTCACGGTCAATAACTGTTTGGTAGATTCTTCCGGTAGTAACGTTATTTGCCTGAGAAGTTGGCACGTTCAGGAAACGTTCATAATGGCCCAGATCAAGATCTGTTTCAGCGCCATCATTGGTCACATAACATTCACCATGTTCATACGGGTTAAGGGTACCCGGATCAATATTAATATAAGGATCCAGTTTTTGAATAGTCACTGAGAATCCTCTTGCCTGCAACAATTTAGCTAAAGAAGCTGAAATGATTCCTTTACCTAAAGAGGAGGCTACCCCTCCCGTTACAAAAATATATTTTGCAGAAGAAACCGGTGTTAAGTTATTTCCCATTTGTCTCGTTATGTAAATCAAATAATACTCAGGCGGTATGTTTGCAGAGATTAATTTTACAAAAATACAAAGCTACTGCCAAAAAGAAGCTATTAATTTAAATAAATTTATTGGGGATGAAAAGAACCGTGCAACTATTCCTTCTCCAGGCTTTTTAAGATGGTCCTCTCAATTTCATTTAAGTTATAGGGTTTAGCAAGGAAATAATTCATCCCGACATCAAAGCTTCTCTGTCTGAATATCTCTTCTGAATAAGCAGTAAGTGCAATAACAGGAAGGTCGGGTTTTATTTTCTTTATTTCAATGGTCGCATCCCATCCATTCATTACCGGCATATCAATATCCATCAGCACTACATCATAGTCCTTCGAAATGCATTCATCAACAGCCTTTTGCCCGTTATCGACCATAAAATAATTCCACCCGAGTCGTTCAATCATGATGGAAATAATCTTCTGGTTGAGTCGGTTATCCTCAGCTATGAGTATGTTAATTGTATCATCCATTTCCCGGTAGAATTATGAGTTGTGCAAAGAGAGTTGCACTATGTTTATCATCAAAAAGCAGAAAGGTAATACCGAATCATAAAAAAAGCTTTCAAAAGAAAGCTTTTTTTAATTATTGTCCCAGATATGACTTAAGAAGCTTACTTCTGGAAGTATGTTTAAGTCTTCTGATAGCCTTTTCCTTTATCTGCCGTACTCGTTCACGAGTCAGATCAAACTTAGCGCCTATCTCCTCCAGCGTAAGGCCGTGGCTCATACCAATTCCATAATACAGATTAACCACATCCCGTTCTTTTTCAGTCAGGGTTGAAAGTGACCTCTGTATTTCACGTGCCAATGATTCTCTCATTAATCCGGCATCAGTAACCGGCGTGTCCTCATCAACAAAGACATCAATAAACTTCATGTCTTCATCTTCTGATAAAGGAGCATCCATTGAAATGTATCGGGTAGATATCTTCAATGCAGCATCTATTTTATATTGAGGTATCTCAAGAGAAGCAGCAATCTCATCAGATGATGGGGTTCGTTCAAACTTCTGCTCTAACCTTGAAGATTCCTTCTTGATCTTATTCAGTGAGCCGACCTGATTCAATGGGAGCCTGACAATACGAGATTGTTCAGCTAATGCCTGAAGAATGCTTTGACGTATCCACCAAACAGCGTAGGATATAAATTTGAATCCCCTGGTTTCATCAAAACGCTGTGCAGCTTTTATAAGTCCTAAATTACCTTCGTTAATTAAGTCAGGTAAACTTAGTCCTTGGTTTTGGTATTGTTTAGCAACAGAAACAACAAATCGAAGATTGGCTTTACACAACTTCTCAAGCGCTTTCTGATCGCCTTGCCTGATACGTTGTGCGAGCAGCACTTCTTCTTCGGCACTAATCAACTCTTCCTTACCAATATCCTGCAAGTATTTATCAAGCGAAGGCGTTTCTCTATTGGTAATAGATTTAATTATTTTTAATTGTCTCATAAAAAATTATTTAATGAGTATTTACAAATACCCAATCAGTATCAATAAACAATTCAACGCATTATTAAGTTCATTGTGAACCCAATCAAGTCAGAGTGGGCAAGAAGCATCGTTTAAGCTTCTTGCCCTGCTTCCGGTTTTTACATTCCAAAGCCATAGTAAGCACGGGTTCTGTTGGGATATATCCCTTCAACCAACACCCCGCCTTGTTTGTTGGCTAATGATGAATTCAGATCTGCTTCCGTACGAATGGCTTTCCCGTCAACCTGAGTGATAATAAACCCCTCCTTTATTCCGGCATTCTTCAATTTGCCATTGCTTAATCCGGTTACTTGCAAGCCGTAGTCTATTCCCAAATTATCCTTAACCTTTTCAGATATGGGTTTAAATGTTGCTCCTAAAAGTGATTGAGAATTTACTTCTTCACGTTTTGTGATTCCTGTACTCCCTTCACGGTTTTTAAGGATAACGTTAAATGCCAAATCTTTATTATCCCTTTTTACTGCCAGGTTTACTTTATCGCCTGGATTATGCTGTCCGATTATTTCCAGCAATTCACTGGTTGAATTAACGGCCACATCTTCAACTTTCAGGATAACATCACCTGATTTCAATCCTGCTTTATCTGCCGCTCCGTCTTCAGATACATCCGCAACATAAACGCCCCGAATATCATCTAATCCTGCTTCTTTGGCAAGTTTACTGTCCAGTTCTTTAATGCTGACTCCAATAAATGCCCGTTGCACGGTTCCATAATCTCGTAAATCAGCAGCAACCTTACGAACAATGTTTGAAGGGATAGCAAAGGAATAACCGGCATAATAGCCGGTACCTGATGCAATAGCTGCATTAATACCTACCAGTTCGCCTCTGGTATTTACCAGGGCACCGCCACTATTCCCTTTATTAACGGCTGCATCAGTCTGAATGAATGACTCAATGGCTGTACCGTCAGTTGAACCTAATATATTAATATTCCTTGCCTTGGCACTTACAATACCTGCAGTAACGGTTGAGGTCAGGTTAAATGGATTACCAACTGCCAATACCCATTCTCCGATTTTTAATTCATCAGAGTTACCAAAAACGATATAAGGCAGGTCAGTAGCATCAATTTTAATAACTGCCAGGTCTGTTGATGGATCTGTGCCTACAATAGTTGCTTCATAGGTCTTTTTATTGTTAAGGGTTACTTCTATTTTGTTGGACTCCGTTACCACATGATTGTTGGTAACAATATAACCGTCAGGGCTGATAATTACGCCTGATCCGGTTGCTATAACAGGTTGTGGAGTTCCGCCCTGTTCACCGAAGAAGTCCCTGAAATCAAAGAAATAGTCATATACACTGCTCTTCCTGTTATCATATTCGGTTTGAATATGCACCACAGCATGTATGGTATTCTCAGCAGCCACAGTAAAGTCAGGTAGTACCATAGGGCCCGACATGGTATTACTTGCCAGGTATGCGGGGATTTTGTTATCTCCTGATCTGTCGTAAGAAGTTTGGTTATTGTCAATCAATCTGTTAGCTCCTAAAGCTATAAAGCCACCGGCTATAGCAATGAGTAAACCTGTACCAATTTTCTTAATCATTGTCTTCATAGTAAATTTTAATATAAAGTTAGTTGATCAATTTAATTACACATGATACAATGCAATAAAAATACCAATTATTATGTGAGGCCTGTTAAAAATTGTTAAGCCTTAGGAAGTTGCGCTTTTATAAAGAAAAATATCCACTTAACAAAGAAATTGTAAATTTGTGCTTTATAATACCAACACTAATTGTGCCATTTTGTCAAATTCCTTTAAATTATGACATCTTTTTATAAATTTCACGGTACAGGAAATGACTTTATACTTCTGGATGGCTTTTCACAAGCCACCAGACCAACCACACAACAAATCCGTGATGCTTGCTGTCAGCATACCGGTATTGGGGCTGACGGGCTTATTATTATTGCCCCCTCTGATCATCATGATTTTGAGATGATTTACTATAATGCTGATGGAAGCAAAGCAACGATGTGTGGAAATGGTTCCAGGTGTTCTGTCGCATTTTACCATTTACTGGGACTGGCACATCACACCGTTTCTTTTATTGCCGGTGATGGGGAGCATTGGGCAACCGTTCAGAAGATTTCTGACGATTTATGGAATGTGGAAGTCAGCATTCGTGATCTGCCCCTACCTGTTAAAACCGGCGATGCTTACTTAATCAATACCGGAACCCCACACCTGGTCCATCTGGTGGATGATGTTTCGATAATTGATCTAAACACACAGGGACCTATACTCAGAAACGACAAGAGGTTTCAGCCTGTGGGTGTTAATGTAGACTGGTTTTCCATGAAGCCCGGCATGATCAACGTCAGGACTTATGAAAAAGGGGTGGAAGATGAAACTTTATCCTGCGGCACCGGGGTTACAGCTTGTGCTCTGGTAGCAGGCATGCTCTTTGATAACACCTCATGGAATATAGATACCAAAGGAGGAAAATTGCATGTCAGCTTCAACAAATCAGGTGATTCATTTTATGACATAAAGCTAAGTGGACCTGCTAAATTGTCATTTTCAGGTAAAACAAATATCTTCTGACCTATGACAGGTGAAAAACTAGTCTTGAGAGCCATAGAGCCTGAAGATATCGAAACATTGTATAAATGGGAAAATGACCCTGAAGTTTGGCTGATAAGCAGTACCATTACGCCATATTCCCGTTTCAACCTGGAGCAATACATCCTGAATGCAAGGGATATATTCACGTCCAAACAGCTCCGGTTAATGATGACTTTAAAGGATAATCCCGATACAGTTGTCGGAGCCATTGATTTATATGATTTTGATCCACTGAATCGCAGAGCTGAATTAGGCATCCTGGTCAATGATCAATATCGCGGTAAAGGTTATGCTCTTGAAGCTGTTGAGCTTTTAAAAGAGTATTGTTTCCATACACTTAATCTTCACCAAATTTATTGTTATATACCGACCGATAAGAAAATAAATTTACATTTGTTCGATAAATGTGGCTTTGTCATTACCGGTACACACCGGCATTGGCTTTGGTCGAAAGATCAATGGCTGGATGTGTACTTATTACAACTCATACCTTAATCTGATATATAAAATGAGGGATTCGTATCTTCCAAGTTACAGGGGCAAAAAATCGAGAGGTCATAAACACTACACCTTTGGGATCTTATTCCTGCTGATATTACTGATTGCGGGAGGATGGTGGGTTTACAGCCTGCTTTTTGCACCTAATATTGATGTTACCCGGGACAAAGAAGCATCCATTGAAATAGCGACAGGCAGTAACTTTGATGCTGTTAAGAAATCGCTGTATTCAAAGGGCTACATCATTCATCGCATGAATTTTGAGCTTTTAGCTAAATATAAAAAGTATGAAGCATCCATTAAACCGGGCCGATATATACTAAAATCTTCTATGGGCAACCTGGAACTGATCAATAAACTCAGGTCAGGTAACCAGGATCCTGTTCAGGTAGTCTTTAACAGTGTCCGCTTTCCTGAAAACCTGGCAGCGCGGATATCCGACCAGATAGAAGCTGATTCAGTATCCCTGATCAGGTTAATGAAAGATTCAGCATTCCTTGATTCCATGGGGGGCACACCTATCAGCCTGTTTACTATGATGATCCCGAATACCTATGAATTCTACTGGAATACGGATGCACGTTCATTCCTCAAAAGGATGAAAACAGAATCTGATAAGTTCTGGAACAGCAAACGCGAAAAACAGCTTAAAATACTGAACCTCAATCGGCATCAGGTCATTACCCTCGCTTCCATTGTGGAAAAGGAAACGAACCAAAATGATGAAAAGGCCCGCATTGCAGGTGTTTATCTGAACCGCTTAAAAAAAGGATGGTTACTTGAAGCTGACCCTACTTTGGTCTTCGCACAGGGTAACTTTGAAATTCGAAGAGTCTTAAATATCTATAAGCAGATCGATTCACCTTATAACACTTACAAATATACAGGATTGCCACCGGGACCTATTTGCTTACCTTCGGTATCGTCCATTGATGCTGTACTTTATCCTGAAACACATAACTATATGTTTTTCTGCGCCAGGGAAGACTTCTCAGGCTATCACAATTTTGCCGCTACTATTGCGCAACACAACCTGAATGCATGGAAATATCAACAGGCATTGAATAAAAAAGACATACTCAAATAATGAGAAATGCATTTAAGGCCTACGACATCAGAGGCATCTATAATGTCGATTTTAATGATGCCGATGTTTACCGCATCGGGTTCTTTCTACCGGGGCTGTTAAAGGCAAAAGCTGTACTTGTAGGAATGGATATGAGAATTTCCTCCAAATCCATCTATGAGAATCTAGCCAAAGGTATTACCGATGCAGGCGCTGATGTGCATTACTGCGGTTTATCAACTACCCCCATGATTTATTGGGCTACTGCTAAATCAGGCTATGCCGCTTCTGTGATGATTACTGCATCACATAACCCTGCTCAATATAACGGACTGAAGATTTCAAGAAAAGATGCCTTGCCTGTAGGGTTTGATTCAGGTTTACAAGAACTGTTGCACTTAGCTGAAAATGAACCTGTTGTTCCTGTTAAAACACCGGGAGTTATCAATGAAATCTCCTTTCGTAAAAAATACCTGGAGTTTCTAAAACCTTATATACCCGACATTTCAGGATTATCCTTAACCATTGACTGCTCAAACGGAGTAGG
>JBAXYX010000049.1:0-15915 GCA_041670625.1 Lentimicrobiaceae bacterium
ATTACCTGAAATCGCAGTAGCACCAAAATCAACAAGTATGGTGTTTGTTCCTGCCCCTGAAACAATATTTGCTCCAGTTGGTACAGTCCACTGATAATTGGTAACACCTTGGACAGGATCAACTGAGTATTGTACATTGGTTGAATTCTGGCAAACATCAGTAGGTCCGGATATACTTCCCGGTATTCCTGAAGCCGGGTTAATAGTTAATGTGAAAGATGCCATTGATCCACTTCCGCAAGCATTTACCGGAATCACATTAATATCACCTGATAGAGCAGTAATACCAAAATCTACAGTTATTGTTGATGTATTGTTGCCTGCAACAATTGTACTACCAGAGGGTAAAATCCAATTATATGAAGTTGCATATTGTACCGGGGGGGTGATAGTGTAAACAACCCCTGCCTGGCCTGCGCAAACAATAGGTGGACCAATAATATTGGTTAATCCAACAGGTAAGGAGCTAATTGTCAGAGTCATAAAATCAGTTGATGAACTCAGGCATGGGGCTGTTCCGATAACCGTGAGGGTCAGGACAATAGTGCCAGTTGTTAGGTCAGAATATGAAGGAATGTAGGTAGGGGTCAGAGTGGTTGGGTTTAACAAAGTTCCACTACCTGTTGATGACCAATAAATTGATATTGCTCCAATTGCACTTGCTTCGGTTATTGTAAAATCAGAGCCAAAGCATAGCTCTGCATCAGGGCCTGCATCAGCCACTGCACCATCAGCAAAAGAAAGTAACATTTCATCAGAAACAGAACCTGAACAAGGACTTACTGAAGTAGTAATGAGTGATAAGATAACACTACCGTTCTCATAGTCAGCATAGCTGGGATTGTAAGTAGGTGTAAATGTATTACTACCTGTAAATGTTCCGGTTCCTGATGTTGACCATGATATTGCAGTATAGTTTGTACCTGAAGCACCTGTAATGGTGTAATTGTTACCATTGCAAACCTGTGCATCAGGACCTGCATTAGCAGTTGAGGAACCTGTAATGGTGAGTACCACATAGTCCTCTGAAATACCTGAACATGGTGAAATACCTTGTACATGCATGGTCAAGGTAACTGATCCATTTAACAAATCAGCATCATCAGGAGTGTAGGTAGGGCTAAAGCTATTAGAATTGACTAATAAACCTGTTCCTGATGAAGTCCAGTTTATTAAAGAGTAATTTGAAGCAGTTGCTGTAGTAATAGTAAAAGGTACAGCAATACATGCTGTAGAACTGTTACCTGCATCTGCAATAGCCGGGGGCATAATCAGCAATTGCATCATATCAGCAATCAGGTCGTCACATGGAGCTGTCCCTTTTACTGTCAAGGTGAGGGTTACAGTTCCCATTATAGCATCAAAATGTGATGGTTTATAGGAGGGAGACAATGTTCCTGCATTCGTTAATATGCCTGTTCCACTTGTAGTCCATTGAATATTTGAATTCAGGCTTGCAGTGGCAGTTGTTATGGTATAAGTTGAATTTTCACAAGTAACCCCATCAATACCGGCGTTGCAAGTTGGTGAACTGTATATGGTCAGTACTTGCTGATCACTTGCCGGGGTATTGCAAGGGGAACTACCCATTGCAGTGAGTGTTAATATCACTGAGCCATGGATAATATCACTGATACCTGGTACATAACTGGTGTTAACAGATGAAGGATCAGTAAATAATCCTGTTCCATTACTTGTCCAAAGAACAGCGCCATTATTGGTTACAAATGCATCAGAAATTGTATAGGGTGAGTTATCACATACCATACCGTCAATACCTGCAAAAACAGTCGGATTTACTATGAATGTTAAGATTTTTGATGAACTTACCGACTCAGTGCATGGTACAAGTGGTGCTGCTGTTAATGTTAAGATGACTGAACCTGAATTCAGATCGCCTGTACTTGGGATATAAGTAGGTGTCAATGTGCCATTATTCACAAATTCTCCTGATCCTGAAGTTGCCCAATTGATGGAACTATAATAATTACCGGTTGCATCATTAATAGTAAGTGAAGAGCCTTCACATAAAGATACCGGGGCACCTGTATTGACAACAGGATTAGGGTTAATGTACAATGTCATTTCATCATGGGCTGACAATCCTGAGCAATCACCGATACCTTCTGCTGTAACTGACAGTGTTACTGATCCTGTGTTTTGATCAAACAGGCTTGGCAGGTATGTAGGGTGTAGATTCCCTGGGTTATCAAATGTTCCGGTTCCTGTTGTGCTCCAAAGAATTGATGAATATCCAGATGCAGAACTGCCGTTTAATAAATAACCTGCTCCTCCGCAATGTGCTATATCCGGACCTGCGTCTATAGTCGGGTTTTGTGTGATGGTAATAGTTATATTGTCGGAAGCAGGATTTGCACATGGTGATATTGGATTAACCAACAGGGTGAGTACAACACTGCCTGAATTAACATCATCTTCACTTGGCAGGTAATATGTATTAAGGACAGAAGGATCAAGGAAGTATCCATTTCCTGAAGTCATCCAAAATAATGAAGTGTAATTCTGTGCTCCTCCGTTAAGCGCCACCTGACTAGTACCACATATTTGGCTGTTAGTACCGGCATCAGCGAACGGTTGTTTTGAAATGTGAAGTATAAGGTCATCTGAAACAGTAGTAGCACAAATTCCACTCTCCGTTACCGTAAGAGTAAGTATAACAGAAGCATTAGCAATGTCATTCACCCCTGGCAGATACATAGCGGTCAGCGATGAAGGATTTGTAAAAGTACCATCACCTGAGCTGGTCCATTGAGCAATCTGAAAGTTTGTACCCATGCCACTAAGTGCTACAGTTCCTGATCCTTCACAAGTTTCCAGATCTGGCCCTGCCGATACAGTTGCAATGGGAACAATGGTTAATGTTAACGTACTGTTTATGATTCCACAATTACCGTTGCCTGCTGCGGTGAGGGTTAATGAAACAGAGCCGGTTAAGAGATCAAAAATACCTGGTGTATAAACCGGATGTAAGGCAGTGGTACTGCTGAAGGTTCCGTCACCACTGCTACTCCATAGTAATGAGCTATAATTGCCGGCACTTGATCCGTTTAAAGTATAAGTCTCATCAGAGCATATAGTAGCATTGTTTCCTGCAAAAGCAGTTGGTGAAGAGAAAACAGTTACATAAAAATTTGCCGAATAAACACCTTTACCGCAGTTATTCACTCCACTAACTCTAATTATACCTGAAATTGCTGTATTTGTAGAGGCTAAATTTATCGAATTAGTATTGTCTGGCCCATTAACAGTAAATCCTAAAGGTATTTGCCATTCGTAGGATGAGGCATTAGGAATAGGATTCACAGAATAAATTAAATCTGTTTGGTTAGTACACACAGAAGCAGCCCCGTTTATAGGCCCTGCTGCTTCGGGGAGGTTGTTGATTATTAAGAGAAATGGTGATGACCATGGACCGAAACCACAATTATTTACTCCTCTTACCAGTATATTGCCCGATGAGGGAGCAGAATTAAAATTAACTACTATTTGATTTGTTCCGGATCCACTAACAATGGTAGCTCCTGGTGGTACCTGCCATTCATAAGTTATTGCTGTCGCAATAGCCGGGATTGAATAAGTAACCCATGTTTCATTTGGACAAACTGACATGGGACCTGTAATAAGGCTTGGGATCCCTGGCAGATTGGTTATTGTAATAGTTAATGCAGGTGACCATGCCCCGATTCCGCATGAGTTGGTCGCTCTACATCGTATGGTCCCGTTAATGGCAGCAAGCGAGTAATCTACAATTATGGAATTAGTATTGTAACCGGAAGCGATTACCGCACCGGCAGGTACACTCCATTCATATCCTGTTGCATTGGTAACCGGATTTACCTGATAAGCTACTCCCTGTTCTCCTGCACAAATAGTTGCATCACCGGTGATAGCTCCGGTTGCTAATGGCAACGGGTTTACAGTTACCGGAATCGTTGAAGTATTCCCGGCACCACAATCATTTGTTCCTGCTACGGATACAATGCCTGATATAGCATAAATTCCATAATTTACGGTAATAGTATTGGTATTTAAGCCCGATATAATAGTAGCACCTGAGGGAACAGTCCACGTATAACCGGTAGCATCAGGAATTTCATTAACAGAGTATACAATATTTTTATTCCCCTGACAAACTATCGTATTTCCGCTGATAACACCTGCCGGATCTGGTAATGGATTCACAATGACTAGCACACCGTTCATATTAGTAATATGACCAGGACAGTTATCACCATCATAAATTTCTATTCCCAAATAGGTACCCGGAATATTAGTTTCAAGTATAAATTGGCTATAGGTGATATTGTTAATTTCAGGTTGAGGAACCCCATTAATGGAATAAGTAACCCGCCATGGAGGAACACCTCCATTAATAATAAAGAGGATATTAGTTGTTGTATCTTCACAAATAGTGGCACCTCCTTTCAGAGTAAGTGCAGGATTACTACAAGGTTGTGCTGATGCCTGGGAAATTACAAAGAGAGCCATCAATAAAAATATCAAACCAAGTAATTTCCCCCCTAAAATTGAATAATGGGTCTTCATACCGCGTAATTTATATAATACTCTGAACTATTCCTTTTTATTTGTGTGTTCATTGAGGTGTATATCTTAATAAGTTTTTTGGCAATAGGTAATACGCTTTTTAGTAAAAATATTTACATTTTCACGAAAGATATTTTACTTCCAATTATAAAACGCTGAAAAACAATATAAATAAGTAGTGCACTACTAAAAAAAACAGAAAACATTCATTCAATGTAAATGCATTTATTGACTTGGTTACCAGTTAATTTTCCGCTTATCAATGCAAGCTTTTGTCGCCGTTAGTCCATTCAATAATATTGATAATATTTTCTACAATAAATAGTATCAATAATCATACCACAAATAGTAAAATAAAAAAATAAAAGAAAAATAAATATATAATGATAACTATGGACATACAAAATGTAATACATTCATTTGGTCGGCAGTTTTATGGTTGACTGGCTTTATATCTTATTCAATATTGCTATTCAACCAATTATGACCGTTAACTTAAAAAGTTTAATTTTGCAAAACTTAAATCCTGAACTTTAATGCTTTCTGTTAATAACCTTTCTATCTTTTTTACCGGTAAATACCTGTTTGATAATGTCTCCTTTCTTATAAATGAACGCGACAGGGTAGGCCTTGTCGGTAAGAATGGTGCAGGTAAAACCACATTGCTCCGTATCATCAATGGTGAGCAAATTCCTGAAACGGGTACTATATCCAAAACATCAGATTTATCCATTGGCTATTTGCCACAGGAAATGGTGACTACCGGCACCGGTATTATTTTTCAGGAAGCCCTAAAAGCATTTGATCAGGCACTGGCACTTAAAGTTGAAAGTGAAAAGCTCAGCAAGCAAATCACTGAACGCACCGATTATCATTCTGACCAGTACATGCAACTGATTGAAAGGCTTAACGATTGTAATGAACACTTCAATATTTTGGGTGGCAACAGCATGGAAGGTGAAACCGAGAAAGTATTGCTTGGACTGGGATTTTCAATTGCTGACTTTAACCGTAAGATCACGGAGTTTAGCGGAGGCTGGCGTATGAGGGTCGAGCTTGCGAAGCTGCTTCTCCGAAAACCCGATCTGCTCTTACTCGATGAACCTACCAATCACCTCGATATAGAATCCATTCAATGGCTTGAAGAGTATCTGCAGAATTTCAACGGTGCAGTGATCCTGGTATCTCACGATAGGGCTTTTTTGGATAATGTTACTCGCAGGACTATTGAAATTTCATTAGGTAAGATTTATGACTTTAAGTGTTCTTATTCAGAGTATGTTGATCAAAGAGCTGAGCTTCATGAACAGCAACTGGCAGCATATACCAATCAGCAAAAGCAAATTGCTGATGTAGAACGATTTATTGAACGTTTCCGTTATAAAGCTACTAAGTCACGACAGGTTCAGTCAAAGGTTAAAATGCTCGAAAAAGTTGACAGGATTGAAGTTGAAAATATTGATAAATCTTCTATCCATTTCAAATTTCCTCCCGCACCATCTTCAGGCAGGGTAGTTGTTGAGGCCGTGGGGCTGACTAAATACTATGGTCAGAAGAGAATATTTGAGAATGTTGATTTTGCTATTGAAAGGAATGATTTTGTTGCTTTTGTCGGTAAGAATGGGGAAGGCAAAACAACCATGGCTAAAATTATTGTCGAAAACCTTCAGCATACAGGTGAGTGCAATATCGGTTACAATGTTAAGGTTGGATATTATGCCCAAAATCAGGCTGATTTGCTGAATTCTGAAAATACCGTATTTGAAACCATCGATGAAATGGCAGTGGGCGAAATGCGCTCCAAGGTACGTAATATTCTGGGCAGTTTCCTGTTTACCGGCGAAGACATAGATAAAAAAGTAAAAATACTGAGTGGAGGTGAAAAGTCACGGCTTGCCCTGGCCCGTTTGTTACTATCACCGGTAAATCTACTCGTTCTCGATGAACCTACCAACCATCTCGACATGATGTCGAAAGATATTTTAAAGAATGCCCTGCTCTTATTTGATGGTACCTTAATCGTGGTTTCTCACGACCGTGATTTTCTTCAGGGACTTACTCAAAAGGTGTTTGAATTCAGGGATGGTAATGTAAAGCAGTATATCGGTGATATCTATGACTTTTTAGCAAAACGAAAAATTCAGACCCTCGACCAGCTTTCAGCACAGAATATTAAGAATCAAAGCAGTCAGCAGGAACAATCTGCTTCTCAAAATAAGCTGCAATATGGAAAACGTAAGCTTTTTGAAAAAGAAATCAGAAAGATTAATAGCAAGATAGAAAAAACGGAAGTCCAGATTCAGAAGGTTGAAGCAGAAATAGCTCAAATTGATCAGATGCTTGCCAATCCTGAGCAAAACAGTAAAGCTATTTCTGATGGTTCCTTATATGAAAGATATAACGAATTAAAAAGGACAATGGAAGGCCTTATGGAAACATGGGAAAAACTTCACGAAGAAGTTGAAAACATGAAACCGGATTAATGATCCCGGTGCATCATGCTATTTGCCAGGTCAAGCATCACCTTTTTCCGCTCTTCCGAAATATTGATGGATTCAAAAATGGATAATGCGGTATTGAAATAGGAAGCAATTAATTCCTCAGTTGTTGCCTTTACACCCAATTTTTCAAAGATTTGCAGTACCTGTTTTATCTTTTCTTTAACCGGTAATTGTTTGTTTGTATACAACTCATTAAGCCGTAATAATGTTAAGGCATCGGCTTTTTCAATAGCTTTAATATAAAGGACTGTTTTCTTATTAACAGCAATATCTCCACCTGTTTTTTTTCCAAATACAGCCTGGTCGCCATATGAATCCAGCAAATCATCCTGAAGCTGGAATGCAATGCCCAGGTTAATCCCAAAATTGTATATCTTCTCCGCATCTTCATCAGATGCATACGCTACAATAGCTCCTATCTTCAGACTGGCTGCCAGCAATACGGCTGTCTTTAACCTGATCATCTTAATATAGTCAGAGAGCGTAACATATTCAAGTTCTTCAAAATCAATATCATATTGCTGTCCTTCACAAACCTGTATAGCAGTATGGGTAAACACTTTCATCAGTTGCGGAAGCATAGCCGGTTTACTTTTGGCAAGTTCTCCATAGGCAATGGCAAACATAGTATCACCTGAGAGTATGGCAATGTTGGTGTTCCACTTTTTGTAAACTGTTTGATAACCCCTGCGTAATGGTGCTTTATCAATAATATCATCGTGTAGCAGGGTGAAGTTATGGAATATTTCTATGGCAGTAGCTGCCGGGATGGCTTCATCAGGATCTCCTTCAAAAAGTTGTGTGGAAAGTAATACCATTAAAGGTCGTATCCTTTTGCCCTTTTGCTCAAGGGTATATGAAACAGGTTCGTATAATCCCTTTGGGTCACCGTCAAGAGTAACCTTATTTAATGAAAGAGTTATTTTATTTCGTAATTCTTCTATATTTAACATCGCTTCTATAAATATTGGGTTTCAGTGATATGTAAAAGATAATCGCCATAACCACTTTTTAACAAAGGTTGAGCCAAATTGATCAATTGGGTGCGGTTGATATAATTCATACGATAAGCTACTTCCTCAATGCAACCTATTTTCAATCCCTGCCTTGTTTCAATCACTTCAACAAATTGCGAAGCCTGCAGCAAGGATGAAAAGGTCCCTGTGTCAAGCCAGGCAGTTCCACGGCTCATCACTTTAACTTTCAACCTGCCCTGTGTCAGATAGCATCTGTTCACATCAGTGATTTCATACTCTCCTCGAGCACTAGGTTTAATAGTTTGTGCAATTTCAATCACTGAATTATTGTAGAAGTAAAGACCGGGAACTGCATAATTGGATTTAGGCTGATCGGGTTTTTCTTCAATGGATATGGCTTTATTATTTTCATCGAATTCAACTACACCATATCGCTTCGGATCCGAAACATGGTAAGCAAATACGATCCCGCCTTCAGGTTCCCGGCATTCAGCAAGCAATTTGGGCAAGCCTGAACTATAAAATATATTGTCGCCCAGAATCAGGGCTACATCATCTTTACCAACAAATGGAGCGCCAATTACGAATGCCTGGGCTAAACCATTAGGAACCTTCTGTTCAACATAACTGAACTGACATCCCAGGCTGCTCCCATCACCCAGCAGTTTCTTGAAGTTGGGTAAATCATATGGAGTGGAGATGATCAGTATTTCATTAATGCCGGCCATCATTAATACCGATAGGGGATAATAAATCATCGGCTTATCGTATATGGGCATTAACTGCTTGCTAACTGCCAGTGTTAATGGGTGTAAACGCGTACCTGAACCTCCTGCAAGAATAATTCCCTTCATATCGATTAATTTAGTCCTTACTATTTAGTCCTTCTTTTTTAGTTACTTCTGCCATTTCATCAATGGATTCTTCTATATCGATATCCTCAACTTTCACATCCTCACCATCATAAACTTCAATAACAGGTTCGGCTGAGAATGCTTTGGTTACCGCATACTTATCAAGTACCAATAATAACGAAGGCAAAACCATCATATTAAAGAACATAGCGACAAAAAGCGTAGTTGATACCAGTAATCCAAGTGCCTGAGTACCTCCGAAACTCGAAACCATAAAGATACTAAATCCCAGTACAAGTACAATAGAGGTGTATATCATGCTAAATCCTGCTTCGCGTAATGCATTTAAAGCCGATAGCTTGATGTTATTATGGGTCATTTTAAGCTCATGCCGATACCTTGACAAATACTGAATTGCATTATCTACTGAAATACCTAAGGCAACACCGAATATTATAATAGTGGATGTTTTAACAGGAACACCGGTGAAACCCATAATAGCTGCCGTTATTATCAATGGGATAATATTGGGTAGCATAGAAACAACCACCATCCGAAAACTGCTAAACATCAACAGCATCAGTAATGAAATAAACCCAATGGCTATCAGAACGCTCTGGAACAAGTGCTTAATCAGGAACTCTGTTCCACGAGCATATACAATACTATTACCTGTAAGGGAAACATTATAATCCTCGGCAGGGAAAATTTCCTCTACCTTCGGCCTGATGCTATCCAGCAACCTGTTCATGTCGTTGGTAACTACATCTTTCATCTGGAAGCTGATTCGGGTAATTTGCTGTGTACTGTCAATATAAGAACTTAATAAACCTGTTGCATTACCTGCATCGCGTGGCAGGTATGAAAAAACAAAGTTCTTTTCCTGTGAATTCGGAACACTGTACATTTCAGGATCCCCGTTAAAATATGCCTGACGGGCAAACTTGGCAACCTCAGCAATGGACAAAGGCTCCGAGAATTCTGTGTTCTTCATGATTTCATTCTGAAGCTCATCAATTTTTTCAATCGTACGAATCCGTAAAGCCCCTTTTGGTTTTTTCGTATCAATAGAAATCTCAAAAGGCATTACACCGCCAAACTGTTTCTCAAAATATTTAAGGTCAAGGTATAAAGGGTCTTTTGCACCAATATCATCTACTATCTTCCCTGATGTCTTTAAATTCAGTGTACCCATAATACCCACTACCACCAATAAACCGGCAATCGAAAAAATAGCTTTGCGCTTGTACTCAATCAAGTATATTATTTTTTCCAGTATTCTGCTGATAAACTTATTGTCGAGATGTGAAAGATGCTTTTCATCAGGTGGCTTCATATAACTGAAAATGATAGGAAGCAGAGTGATACAAAGTGCATATTCTATGAAGATACTAATACCTGCAACGATACCAAATTCACGCAACATCTGGTTTGATACCATAATAAAAGCTGCAAAACCTGCTGCAGTTGCAGTATTAACCATCAGTGATGCCGGGCCTATACGTTGAATGACCCGTGATAAAGCTCTGATTTTATTACCATGTAGCCTATACTCCCAATGGTACTTGTTTAGGATGTAAATGCAGTTCTCAATTGCTATAACCACTATCAGTGATGGAATCACTCCTGTTAGAATGCTGATCTTGAACCCAAGCAGGTTTATCAATCCCAGCGTGAATACGATGCTGGTTGCTACCACTACCAATGAACTTAGTACCACTTTTATGGAACGGAAGAATAAATAGAGTATAGCCGCCGCAATAATGATTGAAAGGAAAATAAACAGGAATAATTCAGTCTTCGTCTTTTGGGTCATGACTGACCTGATATAGGGCATTCCGGAAAAATGAAGTTCATTACCGGTTTCTTTTTCAAATTGCTTAGCGCATTTAACAATATTATCTGTAACCGTTAAGCGGCTTTTATCATTCAGCTTGTTTTTATCGAGCGTGACTGCCATTAAGTACGATTCCGTTTCTGCATTATACAGTAACCCTTTATAAAAGGGCAAGGAATAAACCAGCTTTTTTAATGAATCAGCCTGGGCCTGAGTAGTGAGCCTGGAGGTCACCAGGGGTACAAACTCAAAGGAATGTGTGGAATCGTTCTTAACTATATTTACTGCCTTGGTGATGGTGGTAATGCCCTGGACTCCGTCAACCTTTTTTATATTTTCTGAAAGGTCATACCAGGCATTTATCTGGTCAAGCTGAAACATGTTTTTATTAGTCAGACCAATAACCAGCATACTTCCATCTTCACCAAACTTATCTTTAAAGGCTTGGTATTCAATTACACTTGAATCAGATTTAGGAAGCATGGTGTTACCGTTATACGATAACTGCACACTCAAACCCTGCCAACCCATTACAATTGTTAAAAGTCCAATAACTATAAGTATACCCGGACGATTTCTAAGTAATATTCTAACTAATAAATTCCACATAATTTTTATTACTTATAGCTTTATAAACGGGTGCGAAGTTACAATTTTTTAGACTAACCAATTATGGCTCTTTAATGTGTACTTTTGCCTTTTAATTATTATTAACACATGACTTCCGGCAAGGTACTTTTTATTGATACTGCACATCCATACCTCAGCGAAGAACTTACGCGCAGAGGCTTCACCTGTTTCCATTATACAGGGACTGACAGGAACGAATTACTGAAACAATTGCATTTATATGACGGGCTGATCATCAGGAGTAAGATCAAGCTTGATAAGGAAGCCCTTGACCATACTAAACACCTTCGCTTCATTGCCAGGGTAGGGGCAGGGATGGAAAATATTGACCTCCCCTATGCTGAATCTTTAGGCATCACCTGCCTGAACGCCCCTGAAGGAAACCGCGATGCGGTGGGTGAACATGCAACAGGTATGTTACTGGCGTTGCTGAATCATCTGTGCCGTGTGAATACGGAGGTGCGCAAGGGTATATGGATTCGTGAAGGTAATAGGGGTACTGAAATCTGTGGCAAAACAGTTGCTATTATCGGTTATGGTAATATGGGCAGCGCTTTTGCACAGCGGATGCGCGGTTTCAATGCAAGGGTTATTGCCTATGATAAATACAAATCAGGCTTCGGCAATGATTGGGTTGATGAAGTTCAGATGGATGAGGTATTCAAAGAAGCCGATATCGTTAGCCTCCACCTGCCTTTAACTGACGAAACCAATCAACTGGTTGACGCTGCATACCTGGCTAAATTTCGTAAACCCATCTTTATTGTCAATACTGCCCGCGGACAGTGTATCAATACCCGGGCATTGGTTGAAGCGCTTGAATCAGGTCGTGTGTCAGGTGCTGCATTGGATGTACTGGAATTTGAGAAACTTTCATTCGAAAACCTGGATGCAGCCAATCTGCCTGAAGCATTCAAGCAACTGATTAGTTCCGATAAAGTATTGCTATCACCTCACATTGCAGGTTGGACTAACGAATCGAACTATAAAATGGCAAAGGTACTTGTCGATAAGATTTTAGCTTTATAATTCAATGGAATAGCGATCACCAGGCATAATGTACAAATAGTAATTCAGCATAACCAGAGCTAACATCATTGCACAAATGGCCATCCAATCTAAAAGAGAACGGGTAATAAAAATCCTTCATTACCCATTCTCTTTTTATGTCATTGAAACACCTTACCAGTGCAAGATTTTCTTCATATCATAATTTTCAGGATCAGCAACATAGTCCTTAGCTTCATCATAATCAGTTTCGCACAAATACTGAACGCCATCTTCATATACCATTCTGGCTTTCTGACCGTCCATGTTTACTAATCGTGGCTGCACTCTTCCAAACTCGTCTTCCACATCTTTTAAAAAGATCGGGAAGATATCACCATTAGGTCCGCTTACTACCATACATCCGGTGAGCCCTTCGTCAAAGAGCCTCTTTACGCCCATTCCTAATAAGGCGCAATATAGCATATCAAAAGCAATGGGTTGTACGCAACGTAATTCATATCCCAGTTCTACCGGACGGCTCTTGATGTTTATTTTCAGCTCTTTAAGCTTTAACTGAAGCAAAAGATTGAAGATGTGCGCTTTACTTACATTACCCAACTCCGGGTGACCGTGATCATCATAAGTAAATACAATACCCGACTTGATAATTTCAGCATCGGTCATAAAGTGAAAGACTCCTTCACTTATAATTACAACTCCATAATCAATACCCAGGAGCTTCCTTTTAATCATGGAAGAAATAATCAGCCTGAGTATTCGGTCAAAGGTTACCTCAACCTTATTGAACATTTCAGGGATGATAATCATGGGATAATGGCAGGCTGCACCTATACCGAAAGCCAGATGACCTGCTTCACGACCCATAGCTGAAACCACAAACCAGTTGCCACTTGTGCGTGCATCCTCATAAACGGTATTTGCTATTCTTACCCCTTCCTGCTTGGCACTTTGATATCCAAAAGTAGGGATACCATCAGGTAATGGCAAATCATTATCTATGGTTTTGGGCACATGAATATTTTGAATTCTGATATCTTTTGAAGCCAGGTAATTTGAAATCCTGCCTGCTGTGGAAGCTGTGTCGTCACCTCCAATAGTAACCAGAAGCTTTACGTCATTATCAACAAAGAATTTGACATTAAACTCTTCATCTTTTGGTTTGTAACGGCTCATTCTTAAAGCAGAGCCACCCTGGTTATTGATCTTATCGGCCATGGTGAAATTAATGTCGATAATATGGGGTGTGCTTGAAAATAGGGTCTTATAACCTTCATGCATTCCAATAACCCGATACCCGTCTTTCAGGAATATTTTTGACACTGACGATATAACAGCATTGATACCGGGAGCAGGACCTCCGCCGGCTAATATTGCAATTGAACCTTTCATTATATTCGATTTTCAGATTAATAAGGTAACCCATATTAAGCTATAGGAAACAAGGCAAATTTATGAAGTTTTAGTCAATCGCCAACTCATTCACAATTGTATTACTTTTGTCAAAGAAACAAGCCTTACCCATGAAAGTTTTCAAGTTCGGCGGAGCATCCGTTAAAGATGCTGAAGCAGTCAAAAATGTTTTCCATATTTTAGCAAAATATGCAGGTGAAGAACTCTGCATTGTGTTCTCTGCAATGGGGAAAACCACTAATGCTCTTGAAAAGGTTGTGGATGCCTGGATGAATCAGGACCCTGAAGTTAATAATCGTTTAAAGGTAGTTGAAGATTACCATTTGGCTATAGCCAATGAATTATCCATTGGTAACGAACCTGTTGAATATTGGATTCACAAACTCAAAGAGATACTTGAACTGCCTCCTCCTGCGCTGTATGATGTAGGTTATGATGCAGTAGTGTCATATGGCGAACTGCTTTCAACTGCTGTTATCAGTGCTTTCCTGAAAAATAATGATTACAAACATACGCTTCTTGATGCCAGGGAGATGATCATCACAGGGCCGGTGCATCGCAATGCTCCTCCTGACTGGGAAGAAACCCAAAAACGGATTGAATTTGCCTTTAATGGTATCCATTCGCGTAAACACGGACTAGTTGCCATAACCCAAGGGTTTATAGGAAGTACTTTCAAAGGCGAATCGGTAACATTGGGTCGTGAAGGTTCTGACTTTAGCGCTGCAATCTTTGCATGGGCACTAAATGCGGATGAAATGATCATCTGGAAGGATGTCCCCGGGGTATTAAATGCTGACCCCCGCTTTTTTGAACATACTGTAAAGCTTGATAAAATGTCCTATCGTGATGCTATTGAGCTTGCCTACTATGGAGCTTCAGTGATTCATCCCAAGACCATCCAGCCTTTACAGAACCGGCAAATACCGTTATATGTAAAATCGTTTTACCAACCTGATGAACCGGGCACCCTTATCCATACCTTTGAAGCAGATTCCACTCATCAGTTACCCTGTTTTATATTCAAACCCGATCAGGTACTCATATCCATATCCCCGCGCGACTTTTCATTTATAGCCGAGGATAACCTGCATAATATATTCGGATTGATTGCTTCCCTGGGTATCCACTTGAACATGATGCAACACTCTGCTATCACTTTTTCTATTGTAATGGATAACCATCCTGATAAGGTACAACGTCTTTTTAAAGCGCTGGGCAGCGACTTCAGAGTACGCTACAACAGCGGATTGGAACTCATAACCATCCGCTATTATGATCAGGCTACCATTGATCAGGTTACTAATAAGCGAAAAATATTGTTGGAACAGAAGAGCAGAACAACGGTGCAATTAGTGGTAAGTGAGTGATTTTATAGTGAACTCTTGCTTCCAAACCGGTAACGCATTACCTCAAGCCAGAAGTGATTTTTGGCTTTCACATCAGTTTTGATATATTTCAGGAATACATCTGCAAACCTTTGCGCCACTTTTAACAAGAAAGATTATTGACTAATCTTTCTTCACCGCCAGAAACTTATTATAAAGCAGAAGCCCGATAATGGTGAGCACGCCAATCATACTGAAAATTATCCAAAGGATTCCCGGCTGGTGGAGCTTATCAACAAAGTGAACGTAAAGTGTAGCGCCCAGAATTCCTCCTACACCACTGCCAATTACACCATACAGAAACGAATATCCCAGGTAAAGAGCCTTTTTATCGGCAGGAGCTACAAGTCCGATGTATGAAATGAATTTTGGATGTGCAATCATTTCACCGAGTGAAAAGATGATAATTCCAATAATAAATACCCATGCATAAGTTGATATTGACAGAATGGCCATACCGATAGTTCCCATAGCTATACCTGCAATCATAGTAGGCAAAGCCTTGGTATTACGAACGATGGACGAAACCAGCAACTGAAGGGTAATAATAGCCCCGGCATTGATTACCGTAACATGCTCTGCATCGAATTGCCAGGATGGATTATCTACAAACAGTCTTAAAAATGAATTCACTACATTATTTACCGGGGTCATGTCAATGTAGTCTTTCAGATACCACAGTACCGTGTCGAACATCTGGAAGTAAAGAATCCAGAAACCTGAATAAATCACAATCATCAG
>JBAXYX010000050.1:0-15786 GCA_041670625.1 Lentimicrobiaceae bacterium
ATTAATATTAACATGTGTATCTTTATCAAAGAGCTGCGCCTTTGATTTTCCTATGTTGAAAATCTGACCGCCTCCTCCTTGTCCTTTGCTCATCATCCGCATGATAAAGAACCAGGCGCCAATAAGTAAAAGGATTGGGAGTATCCATGAAAGAGCATCGCCCCAAACATTTCGTCTGGTTTCATTGGTAATATACACAGGGTCCTTTGACCCGACCTGAGTTTCACTAAAATCTTTTTCAAAGTTTTCTACAGAACCTATTTTATAAGTGTACTGAGGGCTTGGAGCGCCAAATTTTTCATTTGATCTGACGTCCTTATATTTTTCAAGTTTAAGGGTATCAGGTTTTATATAAATTTCAGCAATCTCTTTATTTACAAGTACAACCTTTGAAACATGTTTTGCCAGAAGCATTTTCTTGACTTCGCCCCAGCCTACTTCTTTAGTTGTTGTGTTCCAACTCATCATTTGCATACCAATGATAAGTAAGGCTAATAGAGCATATATCCAGTAAAAGCTAAATTTAGGTTTAGCACTTTTAGGCTTGCTATTTCCGTTATCCGGGAGACTATTTTTTTGATCCATGACTGATTATTCCACTTCTGTTGATGGGGTTTTCTTTATACGTTTTGGTTTAGCCGGTTCTTCGGGAGTCAAATGCCTGACACCTGCATCAGCCCAAAGATCTTCAAGTTTGTAATACTTACGATTGCTCTCCTGGAAAATATGAATGACTACATCAACATAATCAAGTAATATCCACTCCGCATTCTCAAAGCCTTCCTGTTTCCACACATTAATTCCAACTGCTTTCTTTATTTGCATTTGAACTGAATCAGCAATAGCTTCAACCTGTGCGCGTGAATTTCCATGGCATATAATAAAGAAATCAGCAACAGCATTTTTAATACTACGCAGATCTATTTCTACTACATCCTCGCCTTTTTTTTCAAAAATTCCCTCAGCAGCAATAGATGCTAACATTTCTGAAGCAGTCTTGACTTTTTTTGATACCATAGACTCTTTTAAGTTTATTTTTGCAAAGTTAATCAATTTTGCAAAGCTTTATATCAACGATGGTTCGCTAAGTTAACACCTTACCATCTTTGTTTATCAACAATTGTACCGATTTAATATTATTTATGATCATTAAGCAAATATTTCCTGATTACATCATCAAAGATATCCCGGAAATCGATTCAACCAATCGATATACCGAAGAACTATTAGATGACAAACTACTGCCTGAAGGATCACTGGTATTTACCCGTAAACAAACCAGGGGTATTGGTCAGGCTGACAATACCTGGGAAAGTGAGCCCCATAAAAACCTTACCGTTACCCTGGTACTTTACCCTTCATTTTTAGAGGTTTCTGATCAGTTTCTACTCACTGTTGTAGTGTCTCTGTCGGTCGCTGATGTAGTAAATTCCTTGGTTAATGATGAAGCAACCCGTATCAAATGGCCCAACGACATCTACTACAATCATCGCAAAATAGCAGGTATCCTGATCAAAAACCATATCATGGGTAACACTATTTCAGCTTCCATTGCCGGGGTGGGTTTAAATATTAATCAAAGCGTGTTTCATAACGCTCCCCTGGCAACTTCGTTGAAATTATTGACTGGTAAAGAATTTAGTATGGATGAAGTACTGTCAAAATGGCATGACCGGGTGGCTTATTACTATTCCGAACTGAAAAGTGGCCATCATAATCTGCTCGACGAATATTTATCACGGCTATACTTAAAGGACACACCCGTTGATTATATGATTCATCAGCAACATGTAACTGCTTCCATTAAGGGTGTTGATCAGTATGGACAACTGGTATTATGGGATGCTTCAGGCAAAAAATATACCTGCGGCCTAAAGGACATCGTTTACCCCCGATTCGGGTAAAGTGGTCTCACAAACTTCTTGAAGTTTATGGGCAAGAATATTGATAAAATTAGATAATGGTTTTGAAACCATCATTTTCAGCATAGGATTTAAACTCGCATTCAGTTGAAGGTTAACAATGCATGATTCAACCGTTGATGGTTCAATAAAGCACTGCAAATCAAAACTGAAGGGTGACTTACCCTCTGAAATAATCTTAATATGGCTAAAGGGAACTTTTTGTTCATAACGCATTGCCAGTGTAGCCATATTCTGAATATTAAAGCTGCAACTGTCGCCATCTGACCTCCAATCAGTAACCTGTGAAGGCATTAGTTTTTCAAAATTATGGAAGTCGGCCAAAAAGTCAAAAACCAAGTGGCTGTTCCTCTTAATACTTACGGGTTCGCTATTGAATGACGTCATACAAAATGATTATTTACCCCAGCCTTCAGGGTTTTCACGCCACCTTATAAGTGACAATTTATCTGATTCCTTAATGTATTTCATTTCAAGGGCAAACTTAATCAAATGATCATAATCAGTAAGTGTACAGAGGATACAATTTTGCTCTTTAAAGTTTTTCACGGCTGATTCCAGCCCATAAGTAAAAATAGCCACCATGCCCTTAACATTACAGCCGGCCTCACGAAGCGCCTTCACTGCTGCCAGGCTGCTCTGCCCGGTTGATACTAAATCTTCAACCACCACCACTGATTGACCTGATTCTACTACTCCTTCAATTTGGTTGGTTAATCCATGATCCTTCTTTGTGGACCTGACATAGGCAAAGGGGACCCCTAATTCCTGAGCAACTAAAACACCATGAGCAATAGCCCCGGTTGCTACCCCTGCAATTAAATCCAGTTCACCAAATTCCTCATGAATCATCTTACTAAATTCCTGACGGACAAAGGTTCTGATTTTTGGATAGGATAATATTTTACGATTATCACAATAAATGGGTGATTTTATCCCCGAACTCCATGTAAATGGATTATTATTGTCTAATTTTATTGCTTTTATTTGCAATAAATATTCCGCTGTTTCAAGCGCTACAGAATCATAATTACTCATTCGGCAAATGTACAAAGTTTTTATCTCCGATAAACAAATTATCCTTAGCGGCCAGCCTGTCTTAACAACCAACGACAGCCCGGTCAAAATGGTCGAAGTCCGTTCACGCAAGGATATTAATGAAGCTTATCATAACCTGATTAAGAATCCTGTAGCGCGAAAACTTCTACTATATAACAATTCAGACGGAAAAAAATTGCTTGAAGAGTTTATTTCTTTATTCTGGTATGTGGAAGCGGCCGGCGGTATGGTTTATAACCAAGCGGGCAAACGACTTTTTATTTACCGTTTTGACAAATGGGACCTTCCTAAAGGGAAAGTAGAAAAGAATGAATCTCATCAGCAGGCTGCCATAAGAGAAGTTCAGGAAGAAACCGGGTTGATGAACGTTCAAATAACCGATGAATTGCCATCCACTTTTCATGTTTTCGACCTTAAAGGTAAAAAGGTTCTTAAGCGAACTTATTGGTACCGAATGTTATATACCGGAACGGGTGGTCCTACTCCTCAGATTGAGGAGGATATTACGGAGGTTGTATGGGTTGAGGCATCCGATATTCAAAAGATATTAGCAAACACCTATGATTCGTTAAAGGATCTTATTTCAGGATCATTCACCTGAATGAAGGGTGCCGGTCTGATCAGGGTAACTTTATTGCCGAAGGTATAAATGCACTTACATTACCCCCGTTTTTGTAAACATCACGAACTATCGAAGAGTTGATGGGGGAGTATTCCGGCGTCGATAAAAGGAATACCGTTTCAATGACCGGATAGAGTTTCTTGTTAACCTGTCCTACGATCCTTTCAAATTCAAAGTCTGCCGAAGTCCTTAATCCGCGAATAACATATTGAGCATCAACTTTACGGCAAAAATCAACCGTGAGGCCTGAATATGAATCTACTTTAATGGTGTTACAATCAGCAAAAGTTTGCCTGATCCAGCGCAACCGATCCTCTAAAGTAAACAGGCTTTTCTTCTCTATATTTTGCCCTACTGCAACAATAATTTCGTCAAACACAGGGATAGCTCTTCTGATGATATTCTCATGTCCCAATGTTATGGGGTCAAAAGACCCTGGAAATACCGCCCGCTTAATCATAAATTTAAATTTTTATTTTTCTTGCGCCAAATCAGGTAACGTAAAGATACTAAAATTCACATTTCCATATTTGCGATGCTGCATAAATCCATCGGTTGTACTAAAATTGATTTTACCGGTATGCTCAATAATAAGCCACCCACCCGGTTTAAGCAATTCTTTGCCCAATATTAACCCGGGTAAGGTTTCAATACCTTCCATAGCATAAGGCGGATCGCAAAAAATTATATCATACTTATTGGTACAGTTTTGAATATACTTGAATGCATCAGATCGGAACGCCAACAGGGCCTCAAAATTTAACTCACGGGCTGTAGTCCTGATAAAATCAACACAACGCAGTTCGGTATCAATACTGGTAACACCCAAAGCACCGCGTGAAGCAAACTCGTATGAAATGTTGCCGGTGCCGGCAAACAGGTCCAATACCAATACCTCATCTAAATCAAAATTATTTACCAGGATATTAAACAACGCCTCTTTGGCCATATCAGTAGTCGGGCGTACCGGTAAATTTTGCGGCGGTTTTATTTGCCTGCTTCTATGTGATCCACTAATTATTCGCATAATGCCGGGTTCAAAAGGTCAATAAATCTATGGGGCTCCACTTCACTTAAAGCATAACTCAATGATGTGTCGCCATCAAACTTTAATACGTTGACAAACCTGATATACTTTCTGAGCAATTTCACAACTTCAGATTTAATACTTATTTTTCCGCTCATAGTTACTTCTGCTTTTTCAGGATTCAGTGATAACTGGTCCATAACAAAGAGTGTATAATACACCAGGTCTTCAGGAGCTTTAAAAGTATAATTATTACAAAATTTCATCTTCCCATTTTCCAAAACCAACAAATCAAACTCATCACGATACAAATTCATGAATATTAACGATGAGGGTACATTACGGAAACGAGGAAGGATATAGTTGATAAAAGCCGCTGTGCGGGGCAATAGGATAGCTGATAAAAAAAAGTCCTCAGCTATCTGATCATAAGCCAAAGGGGTTGCATAAATCAATTTGGCATCCTCAGAGACCAGATCGGACGTATGAATTTGACTACCCTGATGCACATCAAAAATAAAAGAGAGATATTCCTCTTTTTTATCAGGAGCATACAACGCATTGGGAACCAGGGTGTATTGGCTTGAAGGAACAATACAGACCGTTTTGCTGAACTTTTTTCGTAAAATTTCATGCTTACCAATAAAATCATACAACTCAGCAGTCCCGTATTGAAGTGACGATTCCAGGGCGATGTATTTTTGGAATTCTGTATCAAACACAGCATAAAAAAGTCCATCCGGTTCAAACCGGATGGACAGGAAATATTTTTCAGAACGGGCCTTATCAAATAATCGATCAAAATAATGAACTCCTGAACGAAGGCCTGTCATGGGTAACTTGATTATTCCCAGTTCCCGTCAGTTGTGGATTCAATGAGTGAACCCATTTTGATCCCCGGGAAACGATTAATTCCGGCTTGACGAGCTGAAAGATTAAGCACATCCTGTTGATCAAGATCTAACAGATAATATTCATAAGGAACCTGAATTTCTATAACACTAACGGTTACACCGCCCTTATCAATTTTACCGGTTTTAATTTCAAACCTGCGTCCATCAGAGTAAGGAATAATAGAAAGGTCTTCCATTTTGAAGTTTGGTCTGTGTCCAAATAATGAATCTGCAATACGAATATATCCGACTGTATCAGAAATAGAGCGTGAGAAAGTGGTATCATTAGGGTCAGGAATCATCTTCACGACAGGGACTTTACCAACTTTCAAAAAATCAATCAGCGTATCAAAACTAGAAGTATAAAAGCCATTTGCGTGCTTAAACATAGTTTCAGAAGTTCTGATATCTTTCAACCTGTTCACTACTTGAGTGTTCCTACGGTTTACTTCATCATCGAAACGAACAGGTCTCATTATTGAAGCAAAAAGTAAATAGCCTAACAGGATAATTACCACGCCCAGGCCTATCTTGATAAGTGTGCTTTTCATAAATGTTTTTTTTTACCCTTGCAAATGTATAATAATTTTCAATCAATAAACCCATATTAGCGGAAAAAAATAACCAAAGCCATAATCTTTTTTTTACAGCCTTATTTAGCTTAATTATGTGGTGGTTTTAGGGTTTTTTAACAATATTTTTAATAAAAAGGCGAATAATCTTTAAAGTTTTGGCACGCATTTGGCTATATTTGCAATTAATAGCACGTATAATTTAACACAAATAATCACTAAGATGAACAAAAAGATCAAATTATTAGCCATTTCTTTCATTGTGTTGTTTTCAATCAGCTCTTTTGCCCAAACGAAGGAGGATGCAATTAATGCCTATAACAAAGCAGTATCCCTGTCGGCTACTGACTTGCCACAAGCCATCAAATCAATGATTGAATCATCTGAAATTGCTGTTAAAGCAGGAGTCGAAGCTGACACTATCGGGCAGATGGCACAACAGCAAATTCCTTCACTCCAGTATAACTATGCTACTGCCCTTTATAATGAAAAGAAAATTGATGAAGCCATCACCAATTTTAAATTAGCTTATGATTATGCAGTAAAATATAATGACCATACAACCAAAACTAAGGCTGCCGGTTTGTTGCCCAAGATATATTTATCAAAGGGTGCTAATGAATACAAAGCCGGTACATTTGCTGCTGCCGTTGATAGTTACCAAAAGGCACTGGCATATGATAGTACTATGGCCCGTGCCTATCTGAATATGGGACTGGCTTATAAAAAGTTGAATAAGGATGCTGAAATGAAACAGGCATTTAACCAGGCTATTGAAAAAGGCACTGCTACCCATGATGAAAAAACGGTTGAAGCAGCCCGTAAAACCATGAGCAATGATCTGCTTGTTGACGCCAGCGGCGCTTTTAAGAAAAACGATTTTAAACAAACGGTTGCTCTGCTTGGTGATGCCGTGAAGTATTCTGACACCAATCCTGAAATTTATTATCTCTATGCAGTGTCACTCAATAAACTTTCAAAGTGGGATGATGCACTTGCACAGGCTGAAAAAGGACTTGCCATAGAAGAAAATACGGATATTAAGAAAGCCAGGTTCTATTTTGAAATAGGTAATTCACAAGCCGGTAAAGGTGAAAATGGTAATGCTTGTGCTTCCTATAAAAAGGCAGCCTTCGGTTCATTTGCCGAATCAGCTAATTACCAAATTAAAACCGTACTGAAATGTAAATAACTCAACGTTTTAACGAATAATAAAAAGAGCTGTTCAAGGTTATGAGCAGCTCTTTCTATTTTACACCGTTATCTTCTGTTAATTTAACGCTGCGCATCACAAACAAACAGGGAATTATGATTCCGGTTTATTTTCAGGCTTAATTGATTTCTTTCTCTTTGGGGTTATCAATTTCCTGATTAGAATTAAATCACCTAACGGGTTATATTTTTTAAGGACCGCTTCTTCACCTATAAGATACCCATAAGATTTCAGTGATTCCACATTATCAAAAACCACCTTTATCATTCCTACAAAAGGGAGGGCAATGATCATTCCAACAATACCCCATACCATAGCAGCTATGGTAAGGGCAATGATGGCTGTAAATGGATTAATACTTACACTGCTGCCCACTACATTGGGGGTAATGATGTTATTATCTAAAAGCTGCACAACAAAGCATACACCAGCCACTCCTATTACATAGCTGAATTGGTCCTTTGTAATCAAGGCCATAATGATGGGGAGTACACTCCCTATAAGTACCCCGATATAAGGGATAATATTTAACAAGGCAGCCAAAACACCAAATAAAATAGCATGTTTAAGACCAAGCATCAGGAACCCTGCCGAGTTGAGCACTGATAATATCACAATGTCAATGATTAACCCTTTCAGGTATTTCTGTGATACATTTGATACTTTCCTGATCACTTCAATCACATGGTCAGCCTTCCCGTTCTTTACTACAAAACCTATGAAGGTCTTGAATTTGTCTCTGTAATAGGTGAGGAAAAAGATGAAGATGGGCAATAAGGCCACCGAAGCAAGAAACGATCCTGTGGCTGAAAAGATACTTAAAGCATATTTAACGGCCGATTCACCGGCTTTAACAAAACGTTCATTGATCCAGTTTTTCTGTTCAAACTTGGAATAATTGAAATGTACATGAATAAAATGATATAAAGAGTCAATTCTTGTAGAGATCTGTTGACTCAGCACTGGCCAGTCATCCACAAACAGCATGACCTGGGTATAAAAGAAATAAATCAGTCCGCTTACTACTATTACAGCAAAACCAATACTGATCAGTATAGCTATGGAGCGGGGCACTCTCCATTGTTCCAGTTTCCGGGAAATCGGATATAACATAAAGGAAAATAATAACGCTACACAGAGTGGTAACAATAACGGCTTGCCAATCACCAGTAACGTGACTATCAGGAGGAGAAGTAAAAGTTTAATGGTCAGGTTGTAATAAAAAGGAGTCTGTTGATCCATAGAAATTAATTTAATTCCATCAACTTGTTGTTCACGAAGTACTAGTAGAACAGCAAACCATATTTAAAGTTCAGGATTCCATTCCCTGTTCATCCCATCATAATCGGGAATATCGTTTAAAAAGGTGGTTTCACCTGTTTGGTAATTTACGTACAGGCAATGATGCTCCAATCCATTGGTAATTAAAAGATAGTTCACTTGCAAGGTAAAGTTATAGCGTGCAGCCTGGTAAAACACCTCATTGTCAACCGCAATGTGAGGAGCTTTGCATTCAACAATCATCACCGGATTGCCCGAAGAAGCAAAGACGAGCAAATCAAACCTCTTGGGCATAGAATTCACTTCAATACCCCGTTCGGAAGCCATCATATATAAAGGCACCTGTTTATATACAGCCAGGTAGCTGATCAGATTTTGTCGCACCCATTCTTCCTCTGTCAGAGCAACAAATCTCTTCCTTAAAGGATCAAACACCTCTAAGTGATTGTTCTTTTGTCGTATACGCAATTTTGCTTCCGGCAGGTTAAGCTGTTTCATATCACACGGAGAATTCAATAAAACTACAACATTTTATTTAATTAACTACATTTGCGTTGAATAAGGAAAACTGAGCGCACGGAGAATATGAGAACAAAACAGGAAATTACTGAAAACTGGTTACCCAGGTACACCGGCACCTCGCTGAAAGACTTTGGTGAATATATAATACTCACCAATTTTATGCATTATGTTGAATTGTTTGCTGAATGGAATAAGGTTGAAATCAAAGGATTAAACAGATCCATGCCTAGTGCAACGTTCAAGGATATCACCATCATTGACTTTGGCATGGGCAGCGCTAATGCAGCAACTATTATGGATTTACTGGGAAGCATAAAGCCAAAAGCTGTTTTGTTCCTTGGCAAATGTGGTGGTTTAAAAAAAGTAGCCCGGCTGGGTGATCTCATTCTGCCTATTGCTGCTATACGTGGTGAAGGTACTTCAAATGACTACTTCCCTGCCGAAGTACCCGCCCTCCCTGCTTTTAGTCTGCAAAAAGCAACCTCAACCGCCATCCGTGATTTCGGCAGAGACTATTGGACCGGTACCGTGTACACCACCAACCGGAGGGTTTGGGAACATGATGATGTTTTCAAAGAGTATTTGCGTTCTATCAGGGCCATGGCTATTGATATGGAAACGGCGACTATTTTTAGTGTGGGTTTTCACAATGAAATACCTACCGGTGCCTTACTACTGGTGTCAGACGAGCCTATGATCTCCACAGGAATTAAAACGGATACCAGTGACCAATTGGTGAACCGTTTATATGTTGAAGAACATCTTAAAATTGGCATCCAGTCACTCCAACAACTTATTAACAACGGCTTGACCGTTAAACACCTTCGCTTCTGATTATGGCTGCAGACTATAAAAAAGTACTTTCTGATCTTTCAAAAAAAATATACTCCCCGGTTTACCTGCTTTGCGGTGAAGAACCCTACTATATTGATGTCATTTCGGATGCTATTGAGGATGGTATTCTGGATGAAGGAGAAAAAGAGTTTAACCTGAACATACTCTATGGCCGTGATACGGATGCTTCAAAGGTAATTGAGTACGCCAAAAGGTACCCCATGATGTCAAGTTACCAGGTGGTGATTGTAAAGGAAGCGCAAGATATGAAAACCATTGATGACCTGGTTACTTATATTGAAAAACCACTCTTGTCGACCATACTCGTGCTTTGTTATAAATATAAAAAGTATGATAAGCGTAAATCATTAGCCAAACTGGTTGAGAAAAAGGGGATCTATTTTGAATCAGCCAGAGTATATCCTGATAAAGTAGCCCCCTGGATAACTGAATTTGTGGAATCCAGAGGATATAAAATTACGCCTAAAGCTGCCATACTGTTGGGTGATTTCCTGGGTACTGATCTTTCAAAGGTAGCCAATGAAATAGGGAAGTTATTCATTTCAATGCCTAAGGGCAGTTCCATCACTGAAAAAATGATTGAACAGAATATCGGGATAAGCAAAGACTACAACTTCTTTGAATTTCAGGACGCCCTTGCTTCCAAAAATATTGAAAAAGCAAACCGTATAGTTAACTACTTCAATTCAAACCCAAAAGAAAATCCTTTAGTAAAGATTGTTATCATGCTCTATAGCTTCTACTCAAAAGTATTATTGTGTGCTTCACTGCATGACCCATCACCCTCATCCATCGCATCAGCATTGGGGATTGCTCCTTTTGTAACCAAAGATTACACAAAAGCAATCCATAATTACTCCTTTGATAAACTTACAGATATTATTTCCATCCTGAGGGAATTCGACCTCAAGAGTAAAGGCGTTGACAGTGGCTCTGCCTCGGGCCAGGAAATGATGAAAGAAATGGTTTTCCGTATTTTGCATTAAATGGATAGGAATCCATTCATTCAGAATGCATTTCCCATAACCCGTCAAATGATCAGTCTTCCTGACTTTTGATGTTATTGGTAAACAGTTTTTCAATAACAGCCTGGTATTTATGATTAATATATTTCCGTTTTAGTTTTAAAGTCGGGGTCAACTCACCTGTTGCCCCCCCCCACTCCGTGGGCATCAATTCAAATTTCTTGATTTTTTCTGAATTACCGAAACTAACATTAGCTTCCTCCACTACCCTGAAAAAACGTTGCCTGACCACCGGCATGGTAACCATCAATTCATCCGTTGAATAGTCATAACCTTTGATTTTACACCATGATCTGAGATGATTAAAGTCAGGAACAATTAAAGCAGCAGCAAATTTCTGATTTTCGCCAACAACGATAATATTATCGACAAAAGGAGATTCTTTTACTTTATTTTCAATAAGTTCAGGAGCGATGTATTTACCTAATGAAGTCTTGAATATTTCCTTTTTCCGGCCGGTGATTCTCAGTTGACCCTCAGGTTCAAAAACGCCTTCATCACCCGTATGGAACCAACCATCACTATCAATGGCCTGAGCAGTTAATTCAGGATCTTTATAATAACCCAGCATGATACCCGGTCCACCGGCGAGGATTTCACCGTCGTCGGCAATTTTAACATTCACACCGGGCATAGGCGGACCAACCGTACCAATTTTAATTCCATTTGATAACGTACTGGTCACCGCCACTACCGGTGACGTTTCGGTCAATCCGTAGCCTTCATAAACAGGAAGCCCGGCAGCCCTGAAGGTTCTGACAATTCTTGGTTGTATAGAAGCACCACCTGAAACGATAATTTTAAATTTACCACCCAGGGCTTCCCGCCATTGTGAATAAACAAGTTTATCAACTATGCGGTACTGCATCATATACCAGGCATTATTATGGCCTGTTACATCATACTCTTTAGCCAGGTTAACAGCCCAATAGAATACCCAGCGTTTTACACCTTTTAATTTGCGGCCTGCCCCTATAATTTTGTCATATATCTTTTCAAGAAGCCTTGGAACACAGCACATCATATCAGGGCTGATTTCCTTAATGTTATCAGATATCGTTGCCAGACTTTCAGCATAATAAATGGAAACGCCCAGGTAATGATACATATAATTCAGCATGCGCTCATAAACATGGCATAAGGGGAGGAAACTTAAAGCCCTGGCTTCCTGCCCGAAAGTTGGTATAAATGAAACAAGCTTGAAGTTTGAAATAAGGTTACTGTGTGAAAGCATCACCCCCTTAGGATTACCGGTAGTTCCTGAAGTATAAACCAAAGTGGCCAGATCATGAGTTTTAATCTGACCGGTAATCTGTTCAACAAGTTCAGGATTAGGATTCTTCTCGCCCAGTTCCATCAAATCCGATAGATTTCGTTCCCCATTTTTACCTTTAACTGAAAATATTTCCTCTATCGAAGGACAACTATCCTTCACTTCCTTAATTTTCCTGACAAGCTCATCGCCGGTTACGAAAACGAATCTTACCTCCGCATGATTAAAAATGTAAATGTATTCTTCTTTACTAATAGTCGGATAGATTGGCACATGGATAGCCCCGGCCTGCATGATAGCGAAGTCCAGATAGTTCCATTCCGGACGATTGTTCATAATGGTGGCAATGGTATCACCTTTTTTAATGCCGATAGCTAAAAGCCCGTAGGTTAACCATTCAACATTTCGGCGATAGGTATCAATATTAATTTTCTTCCATACACCGTCTTCTTTATAAGCAAGTACATCATCCTTAGGATCAAATGCCGAGGCATAATGAGGTAAGAGATCAAATAACCGGGTTATCTCCATGTTGGTGAAATTTAGTATTGTTTCTTATTAAATATTCCGGCAGCAGCCTGAGCGGCAGGCATAATCAAAACGTCATTGATATTAACATGTGGTGGCAGGGCGACCATATAATGAATCAAATCGGCAATATCATCCGGATGCAGTGGTTCATACCCTTTATATACATTCCTGGCAGCATCCTCATTACCTGAAAACCGAACCATAGAGAACTCCGTTTCAGCAGCTCCCGGAGCAACCTGGCTCACCTTTATATTTTTGGTAAGCAGGTCAATACGCATAGCCTTTGTAAGTGAATCAACGGCTGCTTTGGTCGCACAATAAACATTGCCGTTTAAATAAGCTTCACGACCGGCAATGGAACCTATATTAATAATATGGCCACTGCCATTTTCAAGCATGAGTGGAATAACAGCATGGGTTACAAATAGCAAACCCTTGATATTAGTGTCGATCATGGTTTCCCACTGGTCAGAATTACCCTTGTCAATGGGATTCAGCCCCAGGGCTAACCCCGCATTATTGATCAACACATCTATCCTTCGGAATTCATCAGGCAGCTCTTCCAGGGCATGAGTTACCTGTGCCCTGTTCGTAACATCAAATGCCAGAATATGAACCCTGGCATGAAATCGATTCATCAGGTCAGATGCTATCGATTCTAACCGATCCTTGCGCCTGCCGGTCATAATGACTTTGCACCCTTCAGCAGCAAACCGGTTTGCACAGGAACGACCTATTCCACTGGTAGCCCCTGTGATCAGAATAGTTTTATTCATAAATTTTTCGACTTTGTATTAAACAACGGCTGATTTTAATCCCCCGACCCGCCCAATATGATAATTGTCTCACGTCAAAAGTATCAGAATAAATTGAGAATACAAAACAGACCTGTTAAAAAATAAATCTTTACCTGAATCTGCTCCTTAAAACAGGTGAAAGTCAGTTTAATAATCCTGTACATCTTTTTTAATACATCCTCATTTAAAAGTTTGAGTACCTGAACCTGTATGGATGGAACTTTTTTTTAGTAGGTGATTTAACTTTAAAAAATTTGGACTTAACACGGACTTAACACGGACTTAACACGGACTATATACGGACTATATACGCACATTTTCGTATAAACTACGTTTAAATTACGTTTAAACCACGCTTTATCCTCAAAAGAGAACAGGGCAAAAAAATACCACTATTCCAATCTTCAAGAAACTCTCTTCACTCAGCTTTGTAATGATTTTTGCTCAAAAGGAACAAAGCTATAAGAGTAGTGGCATTTTCACTAAAGTGACTGATAAAAATTAATGAAGGTGACGAAACAAACTACCTTGACTGAAGTTTCCATTTATGATATAAATTGGCGCAGATAGAGAGTTTGTTCAAGTAGTTGAAGCAAAATTTTCCACTCATATACTTCTTTGAGAAAGCATAAATGCAATCAAAACTCAGATATGGGTGACACTTATAGCCAATTTAATATTGTCTGTCGTAAAGAAACGAGTGAATCGAGAGTGGAGCTTTTCAAAAAAATAATTCTGATTGCCATATTACGAGCAATCCGAACCGTTATTTTATGATTTTACATTTTTACCTGACAGCAATAAATGATAATACATACAATCAAGATAAATTATTTTTTATCATTGCTTTACAATATAATTATGCATAATTTTATGGCAATTAAATTTCCACCATGCCTTATCAAACCAAAACACACCGTGTACTTCGGTTGATCCTTTTTTTATCGGGCAGTTATCCAAAAACGAAAGACGAATGCATCACCTTTTTGGAGATTAAAAGCTCTGCATTTTACACATATTGCAATTTATTACGCGATACAGGGTTTGATATTCAACAGAAAGAAGGGAAATACCGGATCGACTACCAGGAAAAGGAACATCACATACTTAATGATTTGCTCCATTTTTCAGAGGAAGAGTCCTATATTCTTTCGTGCTGTATTGATTCATTAGATGAAAAGCCGGAACATTCAACTAGACTCAAACAAAAACTCGTTTCCTTTCTGAATCAGGACGAAGCCATCGAAGCTTATATACATAAAGAAAAGTCGGCAATTGTACAAGCGTTACGGACAGCACAGCAATTGAAAAAACAAATACTTCTGATAAATTATGCTTCGGGCAATAGTCAAACGGTGAAAAACCGCTTGGTGGAGCCTTTTGAATTTAAAGACGATTTTAATTTCGTGTGGGCTTTCGACACCCAATTAAAAAAGAACAGGCAGTTTAAAATTTGCCGCATTGAAGATTTATCGGAAACACCATTCCAGTGGGAACATGAATGTTCGCATCGATCATTACCTGTCGATATTTTCCGAAATACGGGTGAACTCGACAAACAAATTGAGTTTAGCCTAAATCTCAGGGCTAAAAACCTGCTTACAGAAGAATATCCCTTATCGGCAAAACATATCACCACACTCAATCCGAACCAATTTCTTTTTAAAGCACCTGTTGCCAAATACGAAGGGCCCGGTCGTTTTGTGCTCGGCATTGCCGAAGATATTCAACTGATCGGCGATGAAGGGTTCCGTCAATTCCTGCAAATAAAATTGGACAATTATCAACATTTTTTTAGTCGCTCCACGATTTCCGGAGTTGAATCAACGAATTTTGAAGGAAATTAGAGAATCAATCAGGTGAATAAGATGAAGAACTGATTGTAGATGAAAATAATATTGACTTAATTGTATGATAAGCAATAGGATGATAGGACATATTAGAAGGAATGACGATGGAAGTTTTGAAACTCAAGATCTGGTAGATCATTTAGCCGGCACAGCTCTATTCGCCAAAAAGTTTGCTTCTGAATTTGGGAATGGGGAATGGGGAAAGCTTTTGGGGCTATGGCACGATCTCGGTAAGTATTCCGATGAATTTCAAGATTACATCAGAATTAATTCTGGTTTCGAAGAAGGTGAAAGATTAGGTAAAACCGATCATACTTCTGCTGCTGCAATCTTGGCCAAAGAAA
>JBAXYX010000051.1:0-15703 GCA_041670625.1 Lentimicrobiaceae bacterium
GCCATCCCTTCATCGGCTTTAATACCTTACATTAACCGGTTAAAAGAACAGATTAATCCTGATGCTTTACTTATCAACATGGCTAAGGGATTTGGGAGTGATAATCGTACTATAGTTGACAATCTGAAAGGAATAATCAGTAATCAGGTATGTAGTATGAAAGGACCAACATTTGCAAGAGAATTGATAAACCATATGCCTACTGCAATGACCGTTGGTGCTTCAGATATAAGTATATACAACCATCTGCAAGTGATTTTGTCAGGCACCAGTATTCATACAGATTATTCTTCAGATGTTATAGGTGTTGAAATTCTGAGCATCCTTAAAAATATCTATGCCATAATCATTGGAATTGTAGATGCTAATTTTGATTCACCGAATCTTCGTTTCTTAGTATTTACCCGTGCTTTTAATGAAATGTTGCAGTTGCTTTTGATATTCGGCGGAAAACAGGAAACCATGTTCAGATATTGTGGAATAGGAGATTTTGGACTGACGGCTCTTAATGACCTTAGTCGCAATCGTACACTTGGATTGCTCATAGGAAAAGGCTTTTTTTCAGAAGATATTTCAGGAAAAGTTGTTCTTGAAGGAAGAATTGCTGTTGATATCATTATGGTGAAACTTTCAGCACTCGGTGTAGAAAAGGAAAAGTATTTTATGCTGAACGAACTGAATCAGATATTCACTGGTAATTACAATGTAAAGCAGTTTATCAGTGCTATTTTGAAGAATGAACCTAAGTTTGCAGAAGGATAGTTTAACCGATGATGTCTATTGATTGATATCATGCCAATAGAATTCCCGGGTCGTTGAAGTTATCTATCTTCTGCCTGATTTGCCTGTCATCCCATTCCCACCATTTTGACTTCAGTAGTCTTGTAATGGTTGTTTTATCGAATCTGTATCTGACATGTCTTGCTGGTGTACCGGCAACAATACTATATGGTTGCACATCATTATTTACAAAAGAGTTAGCACCTATAATTGCGCCGTCACCCACTTTAACGCCTGCCAGGATAATAGCATTTGCCCCGATCCATACATCATTGCCAATAATACATTTATCTGATATAAACTCTTGAAAAGACTTGTTTTGCTTAATGAAACCATACTTCCTGTCGTAAGCAAACGGGTGTGAACTTACCCATTGAGTAGGATGATTGCCCAATCCGATCTTGACACTATAGGCAATTGAACAGAAACTTCCTATGGATTCGGTATTCCTGTCGACCAGACAATATTTGTTAATATAAGTATATTTCCCAATGCTACCAGTACAGATGTGTGATCCATAACCAATTGTTACACCTTTCCCCAGTTTCAAATGTCGACTCAAACTGGCTGCATTGATTTGACAACTCGGATTCAGTATTCGTTGTAATAATACCCAAATTAAGTTCTTCATATATCTGGTTATTAACGGTTAATGCTATGTATCAGACTGATAATTGCTACTTTTAGTTCAAATGTAGTCTGTTTTTGATCAGTTTAAAGTACATCCTCAAGAACTTTAATAATTCTGGCTGCTGTTTTTCCATCCCACAGTTCAGGGATATGACTTTCTTTCCATTGTCCCTTCATGATCTTTCCAGCAAGCATAATGATTTTTTCAGTATCGCAGCCGGCAAGCTCATTTGTTCCTTCCCACACGGTTATCGGTCTTTCGGTATTTTCTCGTAAAGTAATGCATGGAATACCATAAACGGTTGTCTCTTCCTGAATTCCTCCACTATCAGTCAAAACAAACCTTGATTGGGAGATCAGCCTGCCGAAATCAAAGTATCCAAGCGGTTCGGTTAGGATAAGGTTCCTCAATGATGACACATATTCTTCCAGTCCAAACCTAATGATCATTTTCTGGGTACGCGGATGAATAGGGAATACAATAGGTAGTTCTTTCTGAATATGATCAAGTGCTGTCAGTATTTGTTTGAAGTTATCAATATTATCTACATTAGAGGGACGGTGGAGGGTGAGTGATACATATTCTCCCTTATTGAGTCCGAGTTTTTCAAGTATTTGTGATCGCCCGATCATTTCCTGCGATTCAAGCAGAGTGTCGATCATTATATTTCCAACAAGATGAATATGATCAAGGCAATGACCTTCGGCCAGTAGGTTCGCAACAGCATCACGGGAGGGCGGCATCAGAATATCAGTAATAGAATCTGTAACCATGCGGTTGATCTCTTCTGGCATGGAACGGTCACGACTACGTATACCGGCTTCAACGTGAATAATTTTTATATCTTTTTTAGCTGCTACAATACTGCAGGCCATGGTTGAATTTACATCACCTACCACGAGTATAGCACGGGGTTTCTGTTCATCACAAACTGGTTCAAAACGTTCCATTATCCTGGCAACCTGTTGTGCATGTGTACCGGAACCTACTTCAAGAGAAATGTCAGGATGCGGGATATTCAGTTCTTTAAAGAAGGTATCCGACATCTGTACGTCATAATGTTGCCCTGTATGTATTAATACAGGTTCCAGCTTTGCAGATTGCCTCATAGTATGCATAATTGGGGCAATCTTCATGAAATTAGGTCGTGCTCCCGCAATGATCAGTATTTTAATAGGTTTCATTTCTTCTTTTTATTTATCATCATTTCGTTGAGCAGTTCAGCTATGTCTTTTGTAAGGTTCTTTCTTGAATATTTGTCAATGGAATGCCGGTCAGTATATGCATCTTCTGTTAAGTATTTGCTAAAAAGATCAAGGATGGCATTACGTATACTGTCTTCATCATTAAAATCAACAATAGGACCGGCATTAGCTTCTTTTACGATACTGGCGCTGTCGCCATCAGGTGGACCAATACAGAGAATAGGACGATGTGAGGCAAGATATTCAAATACTTTGCCCGGAATGATTCCCATTACATTCGGTGTGTTATTGATAAGCAGGAGTAATACGGCAGACTCAGAAGAGAGTTTAAGAGCGGTGTCATGAGGAACATATTCGATTTTCTCTGTAAAGTCAAGAAGTTGATTCCTTTCCAAGCTTTCAAAAACACTAATATCGGTTTTGCCGATAAAGCGGATGTGAAGTTGACTTTTTAATAATTCATTTGACCTGACTAATTCTCCGATCACTTTCCATAAAAATTCCGGATTTCTGTCTTTGTTGAGTGAACCGATGTGCGTGAGTATAAAATTATCTGGTTTTTGCACAGTAGATTCCGGGAAGTCATCAGGGTCGAACCCGTTAGTGATAACAGCAGTATTATGGGCGCCAAGCTGCTTAAAGTCGGTCTCCCAGCTTGAGCTGACTGTTACCAGTTTATCAGCGGCATGGATGACCTGCTGCTCCATTTTATGATGAACTCGATCAGCAAAGGAGCTTAACATCAACTGATCGTAGAAATCAATATGGGTCCATGGGTCTCTGAAATCAGCAAGCCATGGTAATCCGGTGTTTTTTTTCACACCAAGTGCAATCATGTGCATGGAGTGAGGGGGACCAGTGGAAATAATCGCATCAACAGGGTGGTATTTAAGATATTCTGTGAGGAATTTGATGGATGGCTTTATCCAGAATTTTCTTGCATCAGGGATAAAAAAATTACCTCGCAGCCATATAGAAAACTTTTGTGCAAGTCCGGGAGCTTTCTTTTCACTGAGGAAACCTGCGTTTATGCGTTCGTTTTTCCCGGCACCAATCACTTTACGGTAAAATCTGTAAGGCTCCCAAATGGGTTGCTTGATAACGGTAAGCCCTTCAGGGATATCTTTAAATAGGCTTACATCAAATGCAGGTGGTTCAGGATTTTCAGGGGTGTACACAACAGGTTCCCACCCATACAGGCGGAGGTATTTTACAAACTTGAGCCATCGCTGAACTCCGGCACCTCCGCTGGGAGGCCAATAATATGTTATAATAAGAACTTTCCCGGGCATTGTATGACTACTATTTAACCTGTTCTTTATGCTGTTTGAACTGCATTACTGCATATCCTGCTAACATGAGGATTAAAAGAATAGAGCTTGCTGATGCAATAGCATTTCCTGTATGATATGAAATGGGTTCAAAACGGAATTCAATAGTATGATTTCCGGCAGGAACAATCATTCCCCTGAGAATGTAATTTACTCTGAAATGAGGAGTGGGTTTACCGTCTACGAATGCTTTCCAGCCCTTATCATAATAGATTTCAGAGAATACGGCTAATTGATCCGTTTTACTGGTTGAAGCATATTTTAATTTATTAGGTGCATAAGAAGACAGCTTAATAGAAGCTGTTGAATCTGCAACGGGTTTAATATTACCCAGGTACTTACTGAAACGCTTATCAATAATGGCAGTTGTTGCGGGGTTGAAAGTGTTCAGTGAGTCGAGTTCACTGTCAGCATTCTCTACTATCCGATAATTGTTAACGAACCAACTGTTACCTAATGCTTCAAAATTTACCTGTACTTCAGGTTTCCGGTCAGCACCGGGAACAATGAAATATTTAGTGTTAAGCATGTTCAGTACTTTAATATTGTTCTTAACAATGTGATGATCAATAACTTCCTGGTATCTGCGAAGTTTAGCACCATGATAACCGCCAATGCTTTTATGAAAATATGATGTACTGGCATCCTGGAATGTACTTACCGTTACATTCATTACCCTGTAATCAGGATCGGTATCTTTCATGATCAGCTTATCAGCATTGGTAGGGGTGAAAGGGTTTGCAACCATTGAACGGCTCTGAAAATCTTCCTTATTGAGGTAACGGGAATCCACCGGGATCATATCGATAATAACCAAAAGAGACAGAGCAGCGAAAAAATAGCCTTTTTGAAGTTTAGTGCTCACATAAACGTACAGCATAGCCGCCGCTGCCATAATAAGTAAAATACTGCGCAGGGCATCAGCCTTGAATATATTTATACGTGCAGCTTCTATATTAACAACAAACTGATCAAATGTTTGCATCTGGTTGCTGTCGATCGATTGACGTTGTTGAGCTATCGCTGAGGCTTCCTGTCCGCTGAAGAAAGAGAAGAAGCTATCGGGAAGCAGGTAGAATAGCAAAGCTAAACCGCCTGTTAATCCTAATGAAATCCAAAGCGGTTTCTTGTTTTGTTTTAGTAAGTCACGATTTTCAATGATAGCCTGGATACCGAGGATAGCAAGCAGGGGGATAGCAAATTCAGCCATAACCAGAGTCATAGAAACAGCTCTGAATTTATTATATCCGGGTACATAATTAAGGAAGAATTCAGTGAAAGGCATAAAGTTTTTACCCCATGACAGGAGAATGGACAATACCGTAACTGCGAGTAACCACCAACGGGTATTACCTTTAGTTACAAATAATCCCAAAATAAAGAAGAATATCATGATTGCGCCAACATATACCGGACCTGAAGTGAATGGTTGGTCACCCCAATAGTGGTTTTGACCGGCAACATTATCAGCAAACTGCGGATCAATGCTTTTCATGGCTTTCTTATCATTACCCAGGGCATCAGTTGCACCGCCTTTAGTATTAGGGATCATTAGTGAAAATGTTTCGCCAACCCCATAACTCCATTGGGTAGCATAATCTTTATCGAGTCCTGTAGTACGATTATTCTTTTCGGTAGTAAGTTCAGTTTTACCGCGTATCGTTTCTTTACTATACTCCCAGGTAGACCAGATATTCGTAATATTGGTAGCGACAGCCAAAATAGCAGCAATTGCGAGGAACCCGGTAACTTTTAAGAAATAATTGATTTTTTTGGTTTTGATGGCATCCACCAGCATAAAAATACCCAACAATGCTACTATCATCATAAGGTAGTAGGTTATTTGCAAGTGGTTAGCTCGTATTTCAAGGGAAAGAAACAGGGCGGTTATCAAGCTGCCGAGGTAAATTCTATTTTTATATGCCATAATAATACCCGCTATCACAGGTGCCATATAACCAATAGCATGAGCCTTACTATTATGACCGGCTTCCAGTATGATCAGAAAGTAGGAGGAAAAAGCAAAGGCAATACTACCCGGTATAGCCAGCCATGGGTTCACTTTTAGGCTTATAAGCAGGATATAGAATCCAATAAAATACAGAAAAACAAGTCCGGCAGGGTGAGGAAGTCCCAGGGTGAAAAGTTTATCAAAGAAACCCATGAAGTTTGATTCCTGTTTTACTGAGATTTGATAAGCAGGCATTCCTGAAAACATGCTATTGGTCCATAAAGGTTCTTCACCTGTTTTATCACGGTAGTCAACAATCTCTTTTGACATACCCTTCCAGTTGGTAATATCAGATTGTAGTAATTTCTTGCCTTCGAGTAATGGATGGAAATAGGCAAAAGTGATAAAAACCATGATGATCACAGCCATCAGGTGAGGGATCAGCTTATTGAACTCGATTTTATTCATTGGGTGGAGTTTGATTATTGTTTATCTCTTCAAAATCTATATATTCACCTAAATCAGGTGGAATTTCATTCTCTTTTTTATCTGATACGCGATGAATAGTGACTTTCCCCTTATGATTGTCACGTAAAGGGCCTGTACCGGGGTTTTGCTCATAGAATCGTTTCTGAAACCTTTTAATAACCAACTTAACGATCCATGGTAAAATATACCTTGTAAAAAGCCTGAAAAACAAATAAACTAAAAAGACTATAAAAATCAGGTTGACAAAAGGCATCGAAAGAATTTTTTACAACAATGGCTATTCTAGTTGCGAAATTACTGCATTTTAGTAAAAGAACGTATACTCTGTCAATAATTGTTTATTGGTGGGGACAATACAACAAAAAGAGGCAAAATTAATTGCCTCTTTAAAAAAATCATCATACAGCATTAAAGCTGAAATCAAACTACTTTGAAATTATTTCGTCAGAAACAGTTAGTTTTTTTCTTCCTTTTGCTCTTCGTGCAGCAAGAACTCTACGTCCATTAGGGGTGGACATACGTTCCCGGAAACCATGTTTGTTTCTTCTTTTCCTCTGTGATGGCTGAAATGTTCTCTTGCTCATAGTGGTATTTTTTAGGACTGCAAAGATATAAATTTATCCTTAACAGTCAAACTTTATCGATACTTTTTTTTGAAGGAATAAGGAATAGGCTCCTAAGAGCCTATTCCATTGCCATTTAAGCCTTTAAAGATTTTGCCGGAATGTTTTTAAGCGTTTCAGACAGGAATATCCAGAATTTACCTACTGATTCAATGTTTACTCTTTCGTCAGGTGAGTGTGGAGACATGATAGTCGGGCCGAATGATATCATATCCCAGTCAGGATAAACACCACCCATTAATCCGCATTCCAGTCCTGCATGAATAGCCTTTAGTTCAGGAACTTTACCAAAACGGTCGTTATATATTTTCCGCATGGTGTTAAGGATTTGAGAATCAGGATTTGGTTTCCATCCGGGATATTCACCTTCAAAGGCAACCTTAGCACCTGCAAGTTCAAAAACACTTCCCATCATTAGCGTAAGATCAGTTTTAGCTGAATTAACAGAGCTGCGCAGGAGGCATTTAATGACTACTGTGTCATTTTCAGTACTGATAATAGAAAGATTGGTGGAAGTTTCAACCAGTCCTTCCATGGCATCACTCATACGCATAACACCATTCGGGCAACCGTTGATGGCCCTTAAGAGGTTATTTTGAGTTTCAGTGTCCATGACATATTTGGGCATTTCAACCGGTACAATAGTAATGTTTAAGTTTTGTTCAGGTACTGATAATTCTGCTTTAATGTCTTCAGCTAATTTTAAGAGGCATTTTTCAAATTTATCTTTTTCAGTTGTTGGAACTGTAACAATGGCATAACCTTCACGAGGGATGGCATTACGCATATTGCCTGCTTCAATGAAACTTAGTCGTGCACCATGGTCTTTTACACCATCCCATACCAACCTGCTCAGTATTTTGCATGAATTGCCACGTCCCAGGATAATATCCATACCTGAGTGCCCACCTTTTAAACCGGTAACATTAACTTTGAGAGCTACGCAATGAGCATCAGGGGTGACTTTTTTGAAGTTGAAAGTAAAGTTACCATCAACACCACCGGCACAACCAAAATAGAGTTCTCCTTCAGTTTCTGAATCAAGGTTAAGCAGGATGTCGCCATGCAGCATACCCTGTTTCAAGGCAAATGCACCGGTCATACCTGTTTCTTCATCAATAGTAAAAAGTGCTTCTATCGGACCATGCTGCAAATCTTTTGCTTCAAGAACAGACATAGCTGCTGCAACGCCCATACCATTATCGGCACCGAGTGTTGTTCCACTGGCTCTAACCCAATCGCCATCAATAATAGTTTCAATAGGATCTTTTTCAAAGTCATGGACTTTATCACTATTCTTTTGTGGAACCATGTCGAGATGTCCCTGAAGAATGACCCCTTTTCTGTTTTCCATACCTGGCGTAGCCGGTTTACGGATAATCACATTACCTACTCCGTCAACAATGGTTTCAAGACCAAGAGATTCACCAAAATTCTTCATGAATGCAATAACCTTAGCCTCTTTTTTTGAAGGCCGGGGTATTTGTGTAAGGTTGTAAAAGTTTCTCCAAACAGCTTTGGGTTGAAGACTTAAAATCTGGTCGCTCATATTATTTGATTTTTAAAGATGATACTCATTTAGTTCATTAATGAAGGCCTAAAAATACAAAAAAAACATATTAACAGACTGCTAAAACAATAAAGAAAAAGGTTAGAACCATAGATGTACAAGATATTTGGTTTCAAAGAAGGGCTCATCAAACAAGTCTTTCAATGCATAAGTCATGTATTTGGCACCTGATTGCTTTAATTCCTCCTCTAAATCACCTCCTTTGAGATAAAGAATTCCATTATGCAGAGGATTTATTGACCGCTTGGTAATATTTTTACGGGTCAGATTAACAAACGCGGGTAAGGCAGTAACTGCCCGGCTTACAATAAAATCATACCGAAATGCTATTTGTTCCACCCTGCTTTGGGTAGCAGTCACATTAGTTAAGCCTAAGGTATTGCTTATTTCATTCACCACCTTAATTTTCTTACCTATTGAATCAATCAGATGAAAATTAACCTCAGGAAACATAATTGCCAGTGGAATACCGGGGAATCCGCCACCGGTGCCTACATCCAATATTGTTGTGCCGGGGGCAAATTGAATAACCCTTGCAATGGACAGAGAATGCATGACATGGTTGATATAGAGATTATCAATGTCCTTACGGGAAATCACATTAATTGCCTCATTCCAATGCCTGTATAATTCATCAAGTTGATTAAACCGGCTAAGTTGTTGGTCAGATAATTGTTTAAAATACTTTGTAATTACTTCCATTCGGCTAGGTGATCAATTCAATTAGTTAGTTTGGTTTGTATGGTAATGACACTTCAAAAGTAGTTCCTTTTTTAAGCTCTGACAGGATTTTGATGTTACCCTGGTGCAACTTCACAATTTTTTCAATCAGTGAAAGACCTATTCCATGACCTTTTTTAGTTTGGGCATTATCAGCACGATAGAAAGGTTCAAAAATATGAGGAATATCCTTCTCATCAATACCCATTCCCTGATCAGTAACGCTCAATTTTACAACTTCTTTTTCAAAGTTAATAACAACTTTAACCTGTTTGTTATTTGAAAACTTACAAGCATTATCAATCAGGTTCACCATAATAATTTTAAGCAGGTTTTCATTGCCAATTACTGATAAGTCATGTTCATCATCGTCAGTATGGTCGTTAATGTCAATGTTAACCATATATTCGGGATGTAACAACATGATTTCAGACTGTGTTTGGATCAATAATTCGTCCATACGAACCTTTCCCACTTTCATAGTTCCCAGTTCCTGGTCAGATCTTGCAATTTCAAGCAGGTTGTTTGAAAGGTCAGTCAATCCTCTGGCATCATCCAGTACAGAAGAAAGCACCTGGCGATATTCATCCTCCTTTCGAGTTTTCATCAAAACAACTTCAATCTGGCTGGTAATAGAGGCTAGTGGGGTTCGAAGTTCATGTGATGCGTTCGATACAAAGCTTTTCTGCAAGTTAAAGGCAGTTTCGATACGGTTAAGCATCTTATTGAAAGTAATGGCAAGACGGGCAATTTCATCATGTCCATTGCCTTCATTCACCCGTTGACTCAGATTGCTGGCAGTAATGGTAGATACCTCTGAAATGACATTCAGAATGGGCTTCAAAGCCTGTCTTGAGAAATTTCTGCCAATAAGAATGATGAATATAACAGAGCCAATCATACTGAGAAATAACACCCAAAGCAGGTTTTTAAGTTTATTGATACCATAAACGTCAATGGCAGACGAGATAACAACAAATCGCCTGAAGTCATTACTGTATAGTAACCCGATTGCTTCTCTATCACCCTGACGGAAAGCATATTCCCCTTCAGTCCTAATACGCGACAATAACTCTTCATCAATAATAATCGATGAAGAGTCAACAGATTTGTATATAAGGCTTTTTTTAAAGTAGTCAAATACCACTACTTCATCACTAATTAATGCACTATAGTTAGTGCTATCAATAATACGGAGGAGATTATTGTTTATTTCTTTAACATCTATAAGTAATTTAGCAGTGTTAACAGCTCTTTCCTTAAGACGTTGATTAAATTCCTGTTTTCTATATGTGGCCGATAAAGTGAAAATAATAATAGCGAAGGCAAATAGAAGGCTACCCACCAACATGGCAAATCGTAAGGTGAGTTTATTTCTGATCTGCATTGTCGGGTATTTCTTTTAACACATATCCCATACCAATTTGAGTATGTATAAGCTTTACCGGAAAATTCCTGTCAATTTTCTTACGCAGGAAGTTAACGTAGACTTCAATCACATTAGTACCGGTATCAAAATTGATATTCCAAATTTTATCAGCTATATCAGCTTTGGAAATAACTTTACCGGTGTTGCGGATCAGGTATTCAAGTAAAGCGAATTCCTTGGCTGTAAGATCAATATTATGATCACCTCTTTTTACTGTTTTACTTTCAGTATCAATTTCAAGGTCAGCTACTTTCATAACAGTCTGATTCTTTTTATTGGCAGGTGACCTTTTAAGCAATGCTTTGATACGGGCTATTAATTCCCTGAATTCAAATGGCTTTACGATATAATCATCTGCACCTTTTTCAAAACCAAGCAGTTTGTCGTCAGTGCTTCCCAAGGCAGTAAGCATGATAACAGGTATCTGCGGATCTTTCTTTCTTATCTCAGCACAAAGCTCGTATCCATTGAGCAATGGAAGGTTGATATCAAGAACAATCAGGTTATATTCATTGGAATCAAACATTCTTTTACCAATAAAACCATCATAGGCAACATCAGTTTTGTAGCCATTTTCTTCAAGTCCCCTGCTGATGGAATCGGCCATTTTAACATGGTCTTCAACGATTAATATTTTGGGCTCAGGCATAATGATTTTTTAGACACTGGTTTAAACGACTAAATTAAACAATTTAGTACATTCATTGACATACTTGTTGTGTATATTTTTGGGTTATTTATCTTTGCAGGATAATATAAGACTAAACCATGCCCTATAAGTACCTGATTTCACTGTTGCTGTTAGTTTTTGCTTCTCATATAAGCAGTTTTTCACAAGGAGCTGCTCCCAGAATCAGTTATTCAGATTATATCAATCAATTTAAAGAAATTGCAGTCCAAAAGATGCATGAATATGGTATCCCTGCCAGTATTACACTTGCGCAAGGATTATTGGAGTCGGGGAGTGGTAATTCAGATCTTACTGTAAATGCCAATAATCATTTTGGAATTAAGTGCCATAAGGAATGGACAGGGATGACCTATATTATGGATGATGATGAAAAAGGAGAATGCTTCAGGAAGTATGCTTCATCAGAAGAGTCGTTTAATGATCATTCTCTTTTCCTTACATCAAGGCCAAGGTATGCTTCACTTTTTTCACTTGATGTAAAGGACTATAAGGGCTGGGCGTATGGATTAAAAGCAGCAGGCTATGCCACTAATCCTCGTTATGCTGAGATGCTGATCAAGATAATTGAGGAAAATCAGCTTTATTTGTTTGATAGTGGCGCAGAGAGGAAATCATTAAAGGCTGATAAGAATCTTACTAAACCACATGCCAGGACAGAAGATAAGAGCGCAGAGAAATCAAAAGCTTATAATTTTGATTATGTAGAAGTTACGAATGGAAACAGAAGCATCTATATCAATAACGGGGTCAGGTTGACCTTTGCAAGGCAGGATGATAACGCACAATCAATTGCAGACGATGTGGGAGTGCATACTTTTCAGATATTGCAATATAATGAATTAGGGAAAGAGGAATTCATAAAGCCCGGTTCCATCATCTATATTGAACCCAAGAGAAAAAGAGCTGATAAAGAATATCATACTGTAGCTGAAGGAGAAACGATGAGAGGTATTTCACAGTTATATGCAATCAAGCTTAAAGCTCTTTATAAGAAGAATAATATGCAAATCGGGCATGAACCTTTATCCGGTACTAAATTATTCCTTAAAAAGAAAAAGCCGTTAGCTGATTAAGGAACTGCAAATCATTATTTAAAATAAACTATTGCTGTCCGGTAAAAATGAGCAGGGCAAAAAATCAGGGAGGTCACGACCGTTATACCCAAAAACCTGATGGTTACACTCACTTTGCAATAATGCTATTTGCAGGTTTGATGCGCTATGATTCTCTTCGTGAAATCGTTGTAGGCATGGAGTATTCTATGTAACCAAAATGAAGAAGAACCTGCGTTACACCCGACTGAACGGTCATTACCTTTTGAAACAGGACTCCTGAAACTGCCAACCCGAATTGACCATTCATTCACATTTCTAGTTAACACGGATTAAATACGGACTTAACACGGACTATATACGCATAAATGCGTCTGAAGCTCGTATTTAATCCTAATTGAGTACGCATTGGCACGATATTTGATGTATATTATTTAAAACAGAAAACAAGGACCTTCGTAAGAAAAGGAGAGACCCTGTCGGGCACCGTCGGACAGGTGCTTGTGAGTGATGAGTGATGAGTTCTTGGTTTTTGGTTTTTGGTTCTTAGTTCTGACTGTTAATTGCTGACTGCTGATTACTGACTGCTTCTTGCTGACTGCTTCTTGCTGACTGCTTCCTGCTGAGTGCTTTTCAGAAAAGGCATGGCTATACAAATCATAAAAGGAATGGGGAGATTATCTTGTTAATGGGACCAGTCCGATTTTATCAAATGTTTCTCTTATAGTAGTCAGATCATCAGTAATTACTAACAACTTGTCATCGGGAGCAAGAGCCGTATCACCCCTGGGGATAAAGAATCTTTCGCCTCTTTTTACCATAACCACCAGCGTTTTATCAGGCAAGGATAAATCCATCAGTCGATTCCCTTTTAATAAAGCCTGGTCGGTAACATACAATTCGCACTGAGTTGATTTAATACTGTCAGAAAAGTCAAGTTCAAATTCATTAGTTGATCTGGCACTATTAGCATTTTGATTTTCCTGACCTAACCATTTTGCTATCCATGTAAGAGTTGTACCTTGAACCATCAGCGAAATCAGCGTAGAGAAAAAGACTATATTAAAAATAAACCTTGCATGAGGTATTCCGGCAGCTAAAGGCAGAATGGCAAAAATAATCGGAACAGCACCCCTTAAGCCAACCCAGGATATAAATGCTTTAGATTTAAATGAAATTTTCCTGAATGGAAGTAAACAAAGATATACGGCAAGTGGCCTGGCAACCAAAATAATAAAGAAGCTAATCAGCAAACCCGGAATTATCAAAGGCAGCAATTCATGTGGATTTACCAATAACCCAAGAGTGAGGAATAGTAGAATCTGGCTGAGCCAGGCTAATCCATCCATAAAACGAAGGGAAAAACGTTTATGAACAAAACGTGAATTACCTATAACCAGCCCGCTGATGTAAACAGCCATAAACCCATTACCTTTAAGATAGTAGGTGAATGAATATACAAAAATTGCGGTTGTAAGTACCAGAATAGGGTAGAGGGAATCATTATCCATCTTTAAATGATTGATTACCAAAACCGCCAGTTTGCCAATAAAGAAACCAGCCATTATACCTATAATAAGCTGATAGGCAATCATTCCACCGACTATTAAAATATCAGGTTCAGCACCCATTTTGATAACTTCAATCAGGGTTATAGTCAACAAATAAGCCATCGGATCATTACTGCCACTTTCCAGTTCAAGTAGTGGGCGAATGTTTTGCTTAAGGTTTACACTCTTGGTTCGCAAAATTGCAAATACTGAGGCTGAATCGGTCGATGACATGGTGGAAGCCAGGAGTATAGCGGTTGTTAAGCCTATTCCTGCTGACGCATAAGTCAACCCCGAAATCCACCATACAAAAAGACCGGTAATGATAGCGGTAAGGATGACTCCTATAGTGGCAAGGATTAATCCGGGTGCTATTACTGGTTTGATTTCAGAAAGCTTAGTATCTAGTCCACCTGAAAATAGGATAATACACAAAGCAAGAGTGCCGACAGTCTGGGCAACTTTAATATTCTCGAATTCAATACCCAATCCGTCACCCCCACTTAGCATACCAACAACAAGGAACAGGAGCAGTACAGGTACTCCAAAACGATAACCGGTTTTACTGACTACAATGCTGATAAAGAACAAAAATGAGATAATAAGCAGAATAAGTTCGATTGTAATTTCCTGAGGCATATGATTGATGATCAGTAAAAGAAGTAAAAAATAGCGGATACTATGCTTTTGCTTTGTAAAAATAAGGTTATTTCCCTTAAATAACAAGTTCAAACTCACAATTAGTCTAAAAGGGAGTTCAACAGACCTGATAATGGATTAAAATTTTTATTAGTAAACACTACTGTCCGACAAAAATAGTAACATATACGGATAATTAAAATAAAGAAGGAAGCCATCAAATAAATTGACCACTATGTTGTTTGGCATACTAAGCAGTTATGACTCAATGGGAGTGATCTGCGATGGACTACATAACAGAAGCGATTAATTTTTTAAAAGGTTTTATTCATAGATTCCACCACAAACCGATTGTTTGGTGATTTATTAAAGCGGCAGGCCGAAATGTTAAAGGTGATGGACGAAAGAAAGGAGGGCTTAAGTGCATATGCTTATTGATGCAGTACAACAGGTTGGACGATTCATCCAAGTATCAAAGGCTAAAATGCATGATAAAAACTTCTTATCAGAGTTAAGTATTGAAAGGAATTGCATGATAGTGTTTGATAAAGCGTATAATCACTATCAACAGTTTGCCACATGGACTAAAAACGGGGTACACTTTGAACGTTGAAATCTTGGCATATTCCCTGTACAGAAGATGCAATAATTGAACTAAAAAAACTATTTCCCAATACAGTTTTCGATTTTGGAAGCATTGAAGGGTTTGTCATACATAAGTCCTTACCCGAGCAGAGAATACTTATTGACACAACTAATTCTGCCATGTCTGCAACAACCAATATTATTGATTCTGAAGCACAGCAAATGGTATTTGCTCATAAGGTTAAAAACAATTATGACAGCCAATGGAAAATTGACAGGAACAAAATAAAGGTGGAAGTAATCGGTCGTAAGATTATGATAAAGTTGCCGAAGAAAGATGAAGATATCAGGCTTATCAACACATTAAAATACAGCAAGTGGGATGGTAGAATGTTTTTATGGGAGATTCCAAATTATCCTGGAAATTTGGATCTGATTAAAGATCACTTCAATGGAA
>JBAXYX010000052.1:0-15595 GCA_041670625.1 Lentimicrobiaceae bacterium
ATGGGTGTACTGATAAAAGAGGTCAACTAAGCATAATTACCCACTATAAACCGACAGGAATGTGTTAATTTTATATCGTTAAAAAATATCAAGATGAATCCTATCAAAAGCCTTCTGTTAAGCAGCCTTTTCACATTTATTCTTATTACCGGTACCATCACGGCGCAAACAACCGGCCGCGACTACACAGGATACAAGGATCTGGGCAATTCCATTGAACTCAATGTGAGCGACGGACAATACCTGATTGAACCTATGAACGAGAAGATTATTCATGTTACTTTTCGCCCTGTGGGGAAAAAGCTCAAGAACTTCTGCTATGCCGTGGATATGAAACCTGTAAGCATCAAACGGGAAATCATTGAAACAGATGAAAAACTGACTATTGACACCGAAGGCATTGACCTGTTAATCACTAAAAAGCCTTTTAATATCAGCTATTATTATGATGACAAATTGCTGGTGTCAGAAAATGATGGTTACCAGGAAAGCGACACCAGTTGGATGCTTAACTTCAGGATTACTAACAATGAGGTACTATATGGCGGAGGTGCCCGTGCGTTGGGAATGAACCGTCGCGGCTATCGTTTAAAAATGTACAACAAAGCGCATTATGGGTATGAAACGCACTCTGAATTAATGAATTATACCCTGCCCATGATACTTTCATCCAATAGGTATGCTATACTGTTTGACAATGCCGGCTTGGGTTACCTTGATCTCGACAGCAAAAAGAACAATACGGTAGCCTATGAAACATTCAGCGGCACCCCTGATTATCATGTGATTGCAGGTGATAACTGGTCCGACGTCATCAATCAGTACACGTTGTTAACAGGGCGCCAACCCTTACCTCCACGGTGGGCTTTCGGCAACTTTAGCAGTCGTTTTGGTTATCACTCACAAAAAGAGACGGAAAATACGGTCAATAAATTCTTTGACGATGATATTCCCCTTGATGCAGTCATTATTGATATTTACTGGTTCGGCAAGGAGATACAGGGTAGTATGGGAAACTTTGAGTGGTACACCGACAGCTTTCCATCTCCTCAAAAGATGATGGAACGTTTTGCAAAGAAGGGCGTAAAGACGGTGCTTGTTTCTGAGCCGTTTATCCTCACTACCTCAACCAAGTGGAAGGAAGCTGTGAATCAGAGAGTTTTGGGGTTAAACAGTCAAGGCAATCCATACGCTTATGATTTCTATTTTGGGAATACCGGGTTGATTGATCTTTACAAACCGGAAGCCCGGCAATGGTTCTGGAATATATACAAGGGACTTACTCAGCAAGGAGTTGCCGGTTGGTGGGGTGACCTGGGTGAACCTGAAGTGCACCCTGCCGATATGGTTCATGCTATAGGTACCGCTAATGAAATACATAATGCTTATGGTCATGAATGGGCCAAACTCATCTATGAAGGTTACCAAAAAGACTTCCCTTCCATACGGCCGTTCATCCTGATGCGGGCCGGTTATGCAGGTTCACAACGTTATGGAATTATTCCATGGTCAGGTGATGTGAGTAGAAGTTGGGGTGGATTGGTTCCGCAGCCTGAAATATCGCTGCAAATGGGCATGCAGGGAATTGCCTATATGCACTCTGACCTGGGTGGCTTTGCCGGTGGTGATAAAATTGATGACGAATTATACATCCGATGGCTGCAATATGGGGTGTTCCAGCCTGTATTCCGACCTCATGCTCAAGAGCATATCCCGGCCGAACCTGTCTTCCAGGCTGAACGGACCAAGATACTGGCGCGTGAAGCTGTCAAATTAAGATACAAGCTCTTGCCTTACCTCTATACTATGGCTTTTGAGAACAGCAAAACGGGCTATCCACTGATGACCCCTCTGTTCTTCCATGAAACTGACAACCCTACATTGCTTACCTACGACGATGCATATATGTGGGGTAATGCGTTGCTTGTGGCACCTGTTAAAAAGCCCGGTGAACAATATCAGGATGTGTATCTCCCGAAAGGGAATACATGGGTTGACTTTTTTACAGGACAGGCCTATGCAGGCGGGAAAAAGATCACGGTTCCTCTTTCATTAAACAACATCCCGGTATTTGTAAAAGGTGGCTCTTTCATCCCTATGAGTGTTCATACAGAAAGTACTGCCAGTTACTCCATCAACTCTTTTGAATTGCATTACTATGCGGATCCTATGACACGTAAAAGTACTTACTCCCTTTATAATGACGACGGTGAAACACCTGATGCATATACCAAAGGAAGCTATGAAATCATGACCTTCACCGCTGACCATAGTGAGGACTATGTGAAGATAAATCTAATCAAGCAAACCACTTATTCTGAATACGCAAAAACAAAAAATGTGGTCAAGCTCATGGTTCATAACCTAAAGGTTCGGCCTTTGCAAATCGTCGTTAACGGTGAAGTGGTTAAAGCAAAGAACATAAGCTGGAATCCGATCACGAATAAGCTGATATTTTTCGTTACCTGTTCCACAACAGATACGGAAGTAATTATCCAAAAATAGGAATCGGTTTTGGTAATACTATAAAGAAATTGAATTAACTTTACCTATCAAAACCAATATAAACCAAAGAAGATGAAAAAACTGATTTTCCTTTTATTGATGATCCCCCTTTTGTTTTCATGCAACAAAAAGCAAAAGGAGTATGAAGCACTCCAGGCTCGTTATGACAGCCTGATGAGTATAGGCTTTACAAAGGATACCGCTGTATATGGTTATATTGAATCATTTAACCTGATACAGGCCAATCTTGACTCTATCAAACAAGCTGAGATGCTCATTTCACAAAGTACAGCCGGCAACGGTGAATTACAGCCTGATCAGAAAGAACAGATTAACCGCGATATTAATCTCATCTATGACATGCTGAGAAAAAACAAGGCTACCGTAGCTGGATTACGATCTAAGCTTAAGAAATCAGGAGGAAAGATTACGGAACTTGAAAAAATGATTAATCGTATGTCTGCTCAAATTGATGAAAAGGACGCTCAAATAGGCCAGCTGCGTGACCAACTGGAAAAGATGAACATACAAATAGAAATCCTTAGTTCCAGTGTAGGCAGTCTGACTGCCGAAGGAGAGGCTAAATCACAAACAATTAGTGAACAGACAAAATCACTGAATACGGCCTGGTTTGTTATTGGTAATAAACGTGAACTGCTCAACCAGAACATTATCACCCGCGAAGGCGGATTTGTGGGTATTGGAGGTAATAAAAAGCTCAAACAAGACTTCAACCGTGATTACTTCACCACCGTTGATATAACCAAACTGAGGTCTATCCCTCTCAACAAGAAAAAAGCCAGCATTATTACCACACATCCCTCTCAATCATACAAGCTTTATGGTGGGAAAGTGAGTGACAGCTTAGTAATTCTCAATCCAAAAGAATTCTGGTCAATTTCCAAATACCTGGTAATTTTGATTGAATAGGAACTAGTACCAGGATTTGTATCATTTAAACTACTAGTGTTCTTATCAGAACTCATAAAAGGTGTACCAGGCAATTGAATTTATCAGGCTTGATACACCTTTTTTGAGTCCACCGGAGCTTCATACTTTCGGTTTGGCACATTCCCTATACACCAGAAATATTTTCCGTGAATCATAAAAGCTGATAATAAGCGCTTCATGCTTTCGGTTTACCACATACCCTATACACCAGCAGCATTTAATCAACTCCAAAGCATCCCTCCCGTTATTGGTTAATGAAAAAAGGGATGTGACTTTGAAAAGATTACCCCTAAGCAAATTGCCAAGGTGGAAAGAATATTAAATAAAAGACCAGGGAAAATATTTAACTTTGATACTCCTTATGAAAAATTTGAACAGTCGACAAATATTAACCCGGTTGTATAAGTGAGTTGAATCCTGCTATGATAAATTTATATAAGGCCATTAATTACTATATTTTTTATACAGTTTCTAAATTATATAAGAAATACGAACATCATTTTAAAATAGGTGAAGCCTATTATATCGGCGGTTCCGCCCTAGCTGGCATGACAACTGGTCTGCTGATTCTAAATATTATTAATATTATTGGAGCTTTCTTTCAACCTACCCCTATATGGTTAATTTCAAAAATTTTTGCATATATCCCTTTTGTATCTGGAATTACAGCAATTGTGATTTTTGGCTACAAGAATTTTCATTTGGTTGTATACGATCAAATATCTAAATTAGAAAAGAGTAAAAGAAAAGCTCTTGGTATAATTGCATCTATATATTTTATTACCACATTCCTAATCTATTTTAATATTCAAAGCATTGTTAGGATCATCTACTCAATTACCAATTGAATTTAATTAGTACTTTCCCGGCACTCTCACATCCCCTATCCAGACTACGAGAGTCATCGTTTTGCAGCGAAGCGGAGAAAGAGACAATGTCAGAACCGCTGATTAAGCTAATTTACTGTAATCAGCAACTTGGTATCACTGGATATTCTGGTTGATTATGAAACAAAAAGAGTCATCGACATCTTACAAGAAAGAGATGGAAACTTACTAAAGGAATGGCTCAAGAATCATCCTGAAATCAAAGTTGTTACCAGGGATCGTGCCAGTTCATTTTCCAAAGCGGTTACGGATGTTTTGCCTGATATGTTCAAATAGCGGATAGATTTCATTTATTTAAGAATTTACCAGACTGTGCTTATGAAGTGATTGGATCGGAATATGGAAGTCTTGCTGATGCTAGAAGCTTGAGAATGTCAAGAAACTCTGTGCGTGGCTATTCAAAGATGGATACATATTAGCAAAATAACTCCGGCCAAGAATAATTGTATTCAGTATCAGCAATATTTTGAAAGTGAACTTGCGAATGGAAAGACTTTAAAAGAACTTTTTGACATTGTTAAAAATTCCGGATATATTGGTTCGCTAACCTGTTTATGTTAATACTTTAGAAATTACCCCACTATAAGTGTAGCTAAGTGCGAAAATCTCCCAGTGATTAATTATCTAATGTTATCTCCTCGAAAAATATCAAGATATCTGAGTTTTGCAGATCTTTCGGACATTAAAGATATCCATGATAGAGAGTCGATGGCGGAGCTCATAAGTAAAAACGAATACCGGTACAACATCGTAACCAGATTTTAACATTTAGAAGTTTGTTCATCAGTAAAGACATTTCTATGCTAAATAATTGGATGAAAGACACTTTAGCATTGGAAAATCACAACTCAATACTTTTGTCAGAAGGTTAAAAATTGATATCGATGCTGTTAAAAACGCAATATTATCAAAATGGAGCAATGGGCAGGTGGAAGGTCAAGTCAACAGGTTAAAGAGTATAAAAAGACAAATGTATTGGAGAGCCGGATTTGAACTTTTAGGGAAAAAAGTTATGCTAAGTAGTGCTGGCTAATTCACCTAAATTGACGAAGAACCTTTTTGACCAGATAAGAAGTACTTTAGATAATTTAAATATTTAATACCAGTTTGGTTTGTTTGTTTTGAATTTCTTACATTTGAAAACGCAAATTGATAAAACCGACAACCGTGAAACAAATAATTTCATTTAACGATTTGCAATAGATTACAAAGTAATGTAAATAAGCACAATGACAATTGCAAATAGTGACGAAATACTAATATGGATGGGGATGGAGAGGTTAGAGGCATTTTAAGGGCAGCGTATATAAAATGACAGAATTACTATCTTTGAAAAAAAATAAAATTAATGGACAGGACCATTGACATAATTGAAGAAAGAGACGAATTGAATGAATGGGTCAGATGCAGTATCGAATTATTTGAAACCACTCCATATCTAGACAATATACTTGAAGTTTATCCTTTGCAAACTGCCAGACCAGAAAGACTAAACGATAAATTACGAAGAAGAATTATCTCAGCCCATCAAGGCAGACGAACAAGAGAACTATTAGACATTTTACGGAAAAGAGTAAAATTCCCTTATGACGAGCCACTTTGGTTTCTTATCAAAAACATACAAGGTTGCCTCGAAAACAATCCTCAACAAATTCAACGCATTGCTGACTCACTTTATGCGATGACCGCTGAAGAAACCGTAATCAGACTAGAATCAGCACCAAAACTCAATACCCAAATGGGGCCAATGTTCACTAATTGGCTAAGAAACAATTTTGAATTATTGAATGTTGACGATTTTAGAGACTCGACAGAAGGTGTTTTTATTTTAAATTCTTCCGAAGAAGTCGGGAAAGCATTTATTAATGAAGAACTCCATCAAGATTTAGATAAACGGCCTGACTTAGTCGCAAAAGTTAATACGACATATATTGTTGGCGAAGCAAAATGGATTGGTTCACCAGGTGGTAATCAAAATAAACAAGTTGTTGAAGTTATAAACGTATGTAAAAATCAAAGAAGAAATGTAATAAGAGTCGGAATAATTGATGGGTTTCCGTGGACTGTTCGTAAATCTGATGGTACAATAATAAATGATAAAACCTGTGTTCAAGTTCAAGAATGCGAATATGATATTATCAGTGCCTTGTTGTTAGAAGACTATTTAAATTCGTTCCTATAGACTATTCTTTAGACACATATTCAAAGAAATTACAAGCAATGTTTTCCTTTTTGAAACTTTTACGAACGACTTCGAAAGAGTGTGTTGAATTATCTATACCAATCCAGTTTCTATTTAATTTATTCGCTGCCTTCAATGTGCTTCCTGAACCACAAAAACAGTCAAGGACAATTGATTTTTCATTTGACGAATTTAGAATAATACGTTCTAGTAAAGATTCATTTTTTTGTGTAGGGTACTCCACATAAGACAAACCCTTATCTTTAAACTCCCAAACATCTTGAATTTTAAACCCTTTATGTTCACTTGCTAAGACTATTTTTCTAGGATTACCATTGCTTGACCACTCTATTAAACCTTGTTCATCAAGTTTAGTTAAAACTTCTCGACTATATCTCCAATGACGACCTTTTGGGGGTAACATCCCCTTCCATTCCAATCCGGTATCACCATCAATTGTTTTACCGGGTGCGTGAATGGGATTTGTTGTATAAAATCCAAACTTTGGATGTTTTTTAGGAAATAACTCTTGTCGTTTTTCGTCATCCATCGGTTCTTTTACTTCATTCCAAATTTGCTTATCTCTATTTTTAGCATAGTATAAAATCATATCAGAATAATTTCCGTAAGCATTCCTTGCGAAGTTTTTAGGATTACATTTTATTCTTGTAATATCATTTATAAAATTATTGAACCCAAATACTTCATCCATTATTATTTTCACGTAATGCCCAATCTTCTTATCAATGTGTAAATAAATGCTACCACTTTCACTCAAAAGTTCACGCAATAGAAATAATCTTTTTCGAAGAAATTCTAAAAATTCACTATCAATAAGTTTATCCGAATATGCAGAATCATCATCAATTGAATTAAAATCCTGGCCTGTTCCAAAGGGTGGGTCAATGTATATAAGGTCAATTTTATCCTTGTGGGTCTCAATTAATTTTTTTAATACAAAATAGTTATCTCCAAAAACGTACTTGTTCTCTTTTGCTTTGTGATTCTGTTCTATTAGTTTAAAATCTCCACTTGAATATGTATATAAAATTTCAAATTCATCTAACTTATTACCATAATCAAGGTAGCAGTTTTTGGTTCGTTTCAAATAGCTTATCTGTGGCTCTTCAACTGTTGAATTATTATTAATAAACTTTTCAAAATCGTTAACTGTAATTCTGTAGCTTTTATTAATTTTTACAGCGTTTAAATCTTTGTTCTGAATATACTTAGAGACAGTCTGCCTGGTAACTTTTAGGTTATTAGCGACATCATCCAATGTGAGAAAATTCGACTTATTCATATCTCTATTTTTGACACAAAGTAACGCATATTAACACAAATAAGCAAGTGACATAAAATTAAAAAGGAAAACTGCACATAATCAAGTAGACGGCCCCGCCAGCAAGAACTGCCAGAGTGCGCCTATCACACCACTGTAGTGCGGGTCTCAATATAGAGCAGTTCGTTCAGAAGTGAGACAATTTTTACGTAAAGCGAAAGCATGGCAAATTATCAGGTAAAGTTCACAGGTTTACGTATGCCGCCTTTCTCCCGGTTGATAGGTAGTTTAAGCTTGTTCTTTAGAAAAAGAAAGGCCTCGTTACCCTCTTTTCGCTATTTAAGTTGTATGAGTGAGTTGAATTTAGGGCATTAAACTTCAGCGAACATTTCACTGGCTAATTCTTCTACCTTGCTTCGGTCAATTCTTGAAAATGACTCTTTTTTACCACTAATCTTCTTCATCAGTAATCGCTCTATGAAGTTCATACGTTCATAGAGCGCTTCACCACCGGTGAGCTTGGAACTACGGGCATGTTGACGTAAGACTTCAGGGTAAGCAGTATTAAACTGGGCTGCTGCTTTTTCCTCATCTAAACAGCTCAGAAACAGTCCTAAAGGTTTGGTAGTGAGTTCCTGCATGTGTTTAGCGCAGAATTTATTGATACTCTTTTGAATGGTCCCGGCATGTATGGAACCACCCAAAATGATACAATCAAACTCTGCCAGATCCACATCTTTTACCTCATTAAGGTTAAAAAGCTCCGTATCAGCCGGAGCCAAATCCCTGATCATGGTAGCTACCTTTTGGGTAGTGCCATGTTTAGTGGAAAAAACAATGGCTGTTTTCATGGAAGTGATATTTAAAAATGAATAAAAAGACTTATTGGGCCTTATTACCCTCTATTTTGTCATAATCAATTTCATTCAGTAATTTACCTGATTCATCATAAAACTTCCATACGCCCATGCGTTCACCCATTTTAAACACGCCTTCGTAATACAATTTACCATTTTCATGATAAACAGTCCGCTTTCCTTCACTTACACCATCCTTGAAGTCACCTTCACTCCATAATTGTCCATCCTCATACCATGATGCCCAGTACCCCGATCGCTTATTATGTTCGTAATTACCTTCAATGTACTTTTTACCGTTTTCGTAATAATGAACTTCTTTTACGAGTTCTTTCTTTCCTTCAATTGTTTTGTAAGTCTTTTCAGACTTAATATTTCCATTGGGATAGGTTTCTTTCTCAACAGTAGTATTCCGGCACGACACAAAAAGCGTCAGCGTTAGTAAGAGTATCAATATTCGTTGCATAGTAGTAAATTGATTGTAGTAAATTATAGCGTAATATTTATTGCCCGGTTAATGATTAAATATAAGTCTGGCGCCCAATTGGGACTCATCGAAGCTTCCCTCATGCCATGCCAGATGTCCGCCCACAAAGGTATGAGTTATTTGCGATTTGAAAGTAATTCCTTCAAAAGGTGACCACCCACATTTATAAAGTATATTATCTTTTTTAACCTGCCATGGGGCATCAGGATCAACCAATACCAGGTCAGCATGGTATCCGGGACGGATAAAGCCCCTCCTGTCTACACCAAATATACGTGCGGGAGCATGACACATTTTCTCAACAACCATTTCAAGCGTAAACACACCCTGATGAACTTTCTCGAGCATAGCCGTCAATGAGTGTTGTACCAATGGCCCGCCGGAAGGGCAGTTGATATAGGGCCGCTTTTTCTCTTCTATAGTATGTGGAGCATGATCGGTAGCAATCACATCAATTTTATTTTCCTTCAGTGCCATAATCAGTGCCGCCCTATCATTTACAGTCTTAATGGCCGGATTCCACTTGATACTATTACCAAGTGTGGAATAGTCTTCATCCGAAAACCACAAGTGATGAACACATACTTCAGCAGTTATTTGCTTTTCAACCGATGCCGGTGCATCTGACAGCAGGCTCATTTCATCAACCGTCGACAAATGCAACAGGTGTAACCTCGTTCCGTACTTCTTTGCCAGCTTCACCGCCAGGGTACTTGATTTTAAACAAGCCTCCCTGCTCCTGATCAGAGGATGCATTTGCACAGGAATATCATCATTATAACGCTGACGATACACAAACAGGTTTTTGCTGATAGTAGGTTCATCCTCACAATGCACGGCAACCAGGGCAGGTGCCAGACTAAAGATATGTTCAAGGGTTATTGGATCATCAACCAGCATATTACCGGTTGAAGCGCCCATAAAAACCTTTATTCCACACACCTTTGAAGGGTTGGTCTTGAGGACTTCTTCAAGGTTATTGTTGGAAGCACCCATATAGAAGGAGTAATTTGCCAACGATTTCCGGGATGCATCTGTGTACTTTTCCTCCAACAGCTCCTGAGTCAGGGTGTTGGGAACCGTATTCGGCATATCCATGTATGAAGTAACGCCCCCTGCAACAGCAGCACGGCTTTCAGTATAAATATCAGCCTTACAGGTTAATCCCGGATCACGAAAGTGTACCTGGTCATCAATAACCCCGGGTAAAAGGTACTTGCCCGTGGCATCAATAAGCAAAGCATCGTCAGGTTTTGCAATGCTACCGGCAGCAATGGCGACTATCATGCCATTTTCAATCAGCACATCACCTATAAAGGATTTCCCTTCATTAATGATTAATGCACCTGAAATAAGATATTTATGAAGCATAAGCACCTGGTTTGAAAAACTCTTAAACAAATGCACAACATACGCTTACGCGGAAAGTTTATTATTCGTTGATCTTTAATTCTCAGTCCTTAAATTCAGACTCCGATGATTCTCATCGCCAGTAATACTCAGGAACGGAACAATTAAAGATCGATCAATGACTAAGCTTGCTGTTTCCTGGGTCTGATCTTTTTAAACCTGAGTTGAATGACTCCTAAAATAGCTTCGCGGAATATTCCACTGCTCATTTTAGATACTCCTTCAGTGCGGTCAGTAAAGATGATAGGTACTTCGATGATTTTGAATCCCAACTTCCAAGCTGTGTACTTCATCTCTATCTGAAAGGCATAACCGGTGAACTTAATCTTGTCGAAGTCAATGGTTTGCAGCAGAGCGCGCCTGTAACATTTGAACCCGGCAGTAGTGTCCATCACCTTCATCCCGGTAACGAAACGAACGTATGATGAAGCGAAATACGACATGAGTACCCTGCCCATAGGCCAGTTAACCACATTAACACCCTTGATATACCTTGAACCGATAGCCACATCAGCTCCCATTTGGAAACAGGCATGGTGAAGTTTTAGCAGATCATCAGGATTATGTGAAAAATCAGCATCCATTTCAAAGATATATTGGTACTCACGTGCCAATGCCCATCTGAAACCATGAATATAGGCGGTACCAAGCCCTAATTTCCCTTTCCTTTCCTCTATAAAGAGCCTGTCGGGGAATTGAGGTATCAACCCTTTAACGATGTCACCGGTACCGTCAGGTGAACTGTCCTCTACTACAAGAATATCAAATTCTTTATCAAGAGAAAAAACCTTACGGATGATCCGTTCAATATTTTCTTTCTCGTTGAATGTCGGGATTATAACAAGATTTTCCTTCACTTATCTTTGCTTTGAAGTAGCGAAATTATGAAAAATTTAATTAGAAAATCACTATTGTTCGTTGAAAGCCAAAAAAGCATTTTACAAAGGCACCAAATAGCATGATTATCAGTGGTCTTTTATTTTGAACTTCTTTACATACCTTTCGGAATCACCAATATGGGAAGTGGTATTAATGATAATGTGGTCCATTAAAGAAATCAACTGCCCGATAACGGATTGTATTGGCCAAAAAATATGTAGCAGGACTTATGATTCAGCTCCCTTGCAATACAACTATTTTACAATATGGTTAAATAATTTTCATTTCAAGTAATTTATGCAAATAAACTTTTTATATTTGCAATCTAGTTGACGAAACAGGCATACTAATTTTTTACTCCATATACGAATATCATTTCCCTTCCTGCTTTTGTTTCGGCCTCTTTTTGCTATTTAAGTTGCATTAGTGACTTGAATTTAGGACGTTATAAATTCCATTGTAAATAGCAGTTCTCTATTACAAGGAAAAATAAATGCACTGATAAGTTATGAAAACACAATAAATTATTCTAATTTTACAACGAAACAAGCAATGGCACTTAAGGCAGCTATCAGTGTAGCTCGGTATTCCTCGGTGTTGTGGGCATCTAAAGAAGATGGTGGTCTCGGCTACTATGAAAATAATTACAAATCAGGTAGTAGAGATATAAATCCTATTGTTGCCGAAGATATTTGGGGTACTTTAGGTTCAGCGCTATTTACCGGCAACCCATTCACAGCCATAGCTGGGGGATTAGTTAGCTCCGGAATTTATTGGTTAAGGAACACCAACTAAAATTAATTAAAAATGAAATCACTCTTTTATGAACCTGAAAACAGTCGAGAATACTTCAAAGTATCTATGACAAGGACTGCAATATTGTACATTTTATTGTATATTGTATTCCACTTCACACAAATCTGGCCGAACTACAATAATAGCCTTCCTGTAATAGGTGGTATTGCAATTATATACCATTATTATGTATATTTTATGAAAAGAAGGAAAGAAAAGAAGCAAAGACAAACCATTATGAAGTAATACTTCCAATCAAAAATTCAATTTTGTTGTTTTGAAGGAGCTTTCAATTTATTTGATTGCTCCTTTATTTATATTGACAATCAAGCTCTAACTGTACTTTAATTGGAGCAGGATTCAACTCACTCATGCAACCGGATTAATATTTTTCGACTGTTCATATTTTTCATATGGAGTAAAAAAGTAAAATCTTTTCCTTGGTCTGATATTTAATATTCTTTCCACCCTGGTAAATTGCTTAAGTATATCCTTTGGTGCGATACACATGCTGTGTACTTTTGGATTACTGTTCCTCTTGTTTGTTACGATCACTTTTTTCGGTTATTTGTTCCGGTGAAAGATCCTTTCTTAACCAGGTAGTAACCTAAGCTTTTACCTGGTCAGTAAATCGTTTTGCCTTGGGTTTTAGCTGCTTTCGCTTCCTAACCGTTTCACGTACCGTGAGAGCATCATCATGACCTAATGCCAGCGTATTTCGTTTTAGTTCACAACTAACAACAGATTTGTTTTATTAATCTCTGATGAAAAGTATTTTAGGCTTTTGTCGGGCCTTGATAATACCTGAATTGTGGATCTTTGTTTTGGCCTCTTTTCGCTATTTAAATTGCATTAGTGACTTGAATTTAGGTTATGTATAGCAGGACTTATGATTCAGCTCCCTTGCAATACAACTATTTTACAATATGGTTAAATAAATTTTATTTTAAGTAATCTTTGCAAATAAACTTTTTATATTTGTAATCTGATAGATGGAACAGGCATACTAATATTTTACTCTATATACGAATATCATTTCCCTTCCTGCTTTTGTTCCGGTTGATAGAGATTGAAGTTGATGAAATAAGCTTGGCTTGTGGATCAGGTTCTGCTTGTTGATTCTGCTATTTTATAATTAGTCAATAAAACAACACCCAAAAGTCAGCATCAGATGAGCTATCAAGTAGAATGTGTGTTTCAAAATCCACCTTAAAAAGGATGTTAAGTGAGCTACGTGAAATGGGAATTCAGATTGGGTATTGCACTCAAAGGAGAACATATTTTATTATTGAAACAATTCCAAACACATTGACAAAATATTGAGCCTGGTGGTTCAGCATTTGATCCTGCCGCATACTTAATTTTGTGATCTGAATCAATAAATCACTAACTCATTAACAACAAAAAGTAAATGTTATGAAAAAATTACAAAGCTTACAAGATTTTAAGGCTTCCGGTTTAAGCCAGAAATTTATGTCAAAATTGTATGGAGGTGAAAACACAACTCCTACTAAAGGTGGTTGTAATACTACTGATAATCTTGATAGGACTAGTACAGGAGTTTATACCTTCACTAGTGATGAGTGTGACACTACAGGTGGTATAATTTACCATGGAGTTGCAGATGTAAAAACCTGTCCGGAAGATTAAATATAATCGGGATTGCATCATTTTTTTGATGCAATCCCGTTATTAATTATATTTCTACATTCATAATTCAAATGATAAAATTAAATATTAAGCTCAAACTGATTACTACAATAGTTATATTTTTGTGCTGTCAGGCGGCTATAGGCCAACAAGGTGCAAGCACTTGTAATACATGTGGTTATGGCCATTATGTTAATCTGGCGGAATTATCTATTACAGACTCTTCTTACCAAAAAGCATATAACTATTATGATAGTGCATTCCAATGTATTTCATCACCATTCGCGAAGGACAGGTACAATGCTATAGTTTGTTCAGCAATTTTGGGATATTACGACAATTGTAAAACAGGTATTCTATACCTTTTAGGCAAAGGATTAAAACGTGAAATGATCTCTGATAATGAAGCATTCAAAGAATTCCTTTTGTCGGAATCCGGGAAGTGGATACTTGATCTTAAGGTAGATCCAACTTACAACATTATTTTAAGAGGAGTATATGACTCCATTATAAAGGCTGATCAGTCTTTCCGTTTGAAAGATCGCTTGCACTCTTTTGAACTTTATAAAGACTCAATTCTAAAAATTGATGCTGGAAATGTGAAACTTATGAACGAGTTGATAAGAAAATATGGATGGCCAACCGAAGATCTTATAGGAATAGAATCGCTATATACACAAGGATATGAATTGATTATAATACATCAACGCAGTAAACGTTATAAGGTGTATGATTTTACAGAAGATTTAAAAATTGCCTATAATAACTGCTTAATTAGTGCCAATAAGGCACAATTCCTTATAGAAACAATAAATGGAACTGATAGTTGTAAAGTTTTAGATGCTGGCGTCGTTACCATAGTTTATGATTCATTAGGTACTTTCAAAAATGACAATTTATTATCTTTTCAGCATAAAACGGGATTTATTAAACTATCAGAAAACAAGATGAAAGAAGTTGATATCAACCGAAAGAAATCAGGGCTTGAATCACTTGATGAATTTCGAAGAAAGATAATCTTTAGCTTGAAGGACAAAAGATTCCTTATTCAATGCTATGGAGGAAATTCCACATGGACATATCCTGTAAAAGCTGATTATGATTTTAATGATAATATATTGATATCTTACTAATCGATTCTAGTTCTTTCTTTTAGTTTGATCAAACAACATACGAGGTGGTTGAATGGGTAAAATTCATATCTGATGAAAGCATCTATATATAATCAAAACAGCTCCATAATTGAGATTAAACCAGGCAGGGCACAATACTTGATTGCACGTTCAAACAGCTCCGATGAATCCAATATTATATTTTCAAGTACAAGTGATGGTGTTCAAAATTTTGTGGGACAATATTAAAACTCAAATAATTAATTAGCTAAATATTCATGATGAAAAAATATGGAATGACTTTATTTGCATTTTTGCTTATAATTGTAAAATCCTCGTTCGCTCAGACATACAAAATTTCGAACGAGACTGTCCTTCAATATAATAAACTAATAAATGCTGCAGAATTACTGATCTGCGATTCACTGTTTTCTGATGCGCTATCTATTTACGAAACAGCTTTCAAATTAACAAATGAGCCATTTGCAATTGATCAATACAATGCAGCAATGTGCGCATTAAATACAGGCGATTATAATAATGTTGAATCTTTATTAGTAAATGTTGTTAGAAAAGGATATGATTATAAACTGCTTGA
>JBAXYX010000053.1:0-14786 GCA_041670625.1 Lentimicrobiaceae bacterium
ACACTGCCGATCAGGTCATAGTCAAACGATTAATCATCAAATAATTTTTCTTTTCCTGAATTCAAAAAAGGCGCCCCCCAAAAGGCGCCTTTTTTTAATACCCCGTACAGACGCCACGCTGGCATTTTCTCTCGCTCCCTTATAAAAAGCAACACCGCTACCCGAGTTCTTATCGAGAGGACTACCCGATCAATTTATCGAGGGGTCCCCGAGTACTTTATCGAGGGGCCCCTTTTAAGAACCGACCTTAGACGACGCAGGCGTTGCCGAAGCTTAAAAGAACATTTCGTATACTTCGTTTTATAAACAACTCACCCCGTTTTGCGATACAATAAGGTTTTAGGTATTTGACAAATTCAATATAAGTGTCAATGTAACTGAAACAACTTCTATCAATTTGTTCGTTGCTTTGTCTTATGTGGTTTCCTCGTTATGACAGAAAATGTCTTTCATACTTCTTGATACAGGAATCTCATCTCCACACTCCAGGAGTATTCTGTTTTTTGATCTGCTGTATACGCGAAACTGATCAATCTTTACGAGATAACTATGATGTATGCGAATAAATTTATTCTCCGGCAAACATTTTTCATAATGTGACAAGCAACCACATACAACCATATTTTGCTTGACTCCTTTACTAATTAAACAAATGGAAGTATAGTTATGATCTGCTTTCAAATACATGATGTTTTTAATGAGAATAAATTTTACTGTTTTCCTTTCAAAAACAGGTAGAAACAAAGAACTGATTAATGTTCTTGATTTAACCTCATTAGTTGAATTCTCATCGATGTGTTCACTCTTATTGGTCTTGCGCATAAATAGAATATCAAATCAACAAGTCTTTAGCTCATTTTAAAATCATGCTAATTTATAAATAATTATAACATTAAATAAATGTAAGAATGCAAATAAATATTTGTCAAAATATATATCGATTAGGACCGATAGGATTGCTTAACACTCCAAATAGAAAGTAAATATCAAAATCATAGGTTAGTAAAATCATGATTTATAAATTTGTAACATTAGGTCCAATATGTAAATTAGAAGAATTATGAAGAAGTCGTTAATTATCGTGGTGTTGACAGTTATCACTTTTATAGCATCGGCACAGGAAAAGCTGTTTGTCAATTTACCGACAGATTCGATTATTCATGTACCGGTTTTCACCGACTTTGTCCCGGGTGAGATACTTGTTCGATACAAGGATGAAGTAACAATTACTCAAAGGGTTAAAGCTGGAATTATCAATACGGGAGTAACTAGTATTGATAAAATCTTTACTAAATTTAACGTGACTACCAGTGACCGTTTATTCCCTAATGAAGAAAAACTCGTTACACGAAAAATGTTAACAACATGGAACGGTCAGGTTTTTGAGCGACCAAGTCTTCATAATATCTTCAGGATTAAACTTACTGAAGAGATTAATATATTCGAAGCAATAGAAGAATTAAAATCGGATCCTGCGGTAATCTATGCAGAGCCTAATTATATTTTGTCAATTACGGATGATCAGCCGGTTTCTCCTGCATTGGATGAAAAAGAAATGAATGAATATATTCGTAATACTCAATTGCTTCCGGTCATTACTGCTCCTGTTTCCAGTTCAGACCCTGATGATCCGCTTTACCCCCAGCAATGGTACATTCCTGCAGTTCATGCTAATGAGGTGTGGGACACTATTACCGGTGATTCGACTCAGGTAATCGCAATACTTGATACAGGGGTTGACTGGTTGCATCCTGACTTGCAGAATAAAATATGGATTAATTCTGATGATGTCCCTGGCAATGGGTTTGATGATGACGGTAATGGAAAAGTTGATGATATCCGGGGCTGGGATTGGATCAATAACGATAATAATCCAACCGATGACAACAGTCATGGTACCCATGTAGCAGGTATAGCTGCTGCCGAAGCAAACAATGGCATAGGCATAAGCGGCGTTAGTCATGGTGCTAAGATAATGCCACTCAAGGTATTCCAAAGTTCAGGCCGGGGTAATGCTGCTACTATTACTGCAGGAATTATATATGCAAAGGAACAAGGTGCCACTATAATGAATATGAGCTTTGGAAGTTACGCTCATTCTATGACCATGGAAGCGGCCTTAGCGAATGCTTATGCATCAGCTGTACTGGTTGCGGCATCTGGAAATGATGGGAGATGTATTGGACCAGGTAATCCATGTGCCCCGATGTTTCCGGCTGCACTGTCATTTGTTTTGGGAACACAATCCCAAGCATCGTTTAGCAATAAAGATTATGATGGTCCGGTATATAGTGGTTTTCCTGATTTATGGAATTATGAAATGTGGGCTCCGGGAGAGGAAATGCTTAGTACTATACCCGGAGGTAGTTACAGGAAGTATCAGGGTACTTCAATGGCAACTCCGGTTATTTCCGGAGCCGTTGCCATGTATAAATCCTTATTCCCTGACGATTCTCAGGAACTCTTGTGGGTAAAATTCATACAATCTACTTCAACATATATAGACATTTATCGAGCTATCCACTGTGTTCCAATACCACAATTATGGTTTGTTAATAATACCATTATTGATACTCTGACATATAATGATTATGACGGGAAGGTGGATGCTGGTGAAAAAATACAGCTTTGGTTCAATATAAGAAATACCGGTGGTCAATCAGATAGCATCTTTATAAAATTGGAATTAGGTGAATTTGAAGATCCTGATATTGCCCAAATAATAAACGATTCTGCATTTATTGGCAGTGCCAGTCCATATGCTTTACATTCGAACCAATTATCACCATTTCTAATTCACATTAGTCCAAATGCTACAAATGACAGGGACATTGTGCTCGAAGCTACAATGTGGTATGCGAATTCTTCGGATACTGTTAGTCATGAGATTATCCTAAATGTTGAGAATGGTGAGGATTTAGCTGGAGTAATGGACACCACCATGCATCTGACTGCTGACAAATTATGGTTGGTTAACAGCAGTTTCAGAGTAGGAACTAATGGAGTTTTAATTATAGAACCTGGAACAAAAATCATTATAAATCAACACATAGTTAACAGAGGCAAAATACTTGGCCTCGGAACGCCTGATAGTTTAATAAGCATTACAGGTCCTGGAACAATTTCTTATATGTACTATGAAGGTGACATGCAGATGACTTATACCAATTTTTATGGCACAACAACGTCATTTACAGGTGATACACTATCATTTAAAAACTGTCGATTTAATAATCTGGATATCTATCACTATATTGATGCAGGCTTTGGATCGATATTCATGTTCAATAATTTATTCATTGAAAACTGCATTATTGAAAACTCAATTTTTGGTAATTTATTTTATCCACATAAACCAAATGTATTTCTACGAAATAATATAGTAAACTGTTTACAGAGATGGCCGAGTCTTACAACTGGCATGTGGACTGATGCAACAGGAGGATCTTATAATAATTATTATAAGATCAGGAATTACTATTACCACATGTATGGTGGTGAATCAAATCCATCAGCTCTGGTAAATGTTTCATATCCATCTACAGAATTGAATAATTTTATCAGTGCAGGGAAACACCAATATCTGATGAAATCCAATGGGTCAGGTGATGTAGTTAATTTATCAAATAATTACTGGGGGTCAACGGATCCTGAAATAATTCGTTCAAAAATATATGATTTTTACCGTGACGCCTCATTACCTATGGTAAATTTTTATCCCATCAGGCAAATGCCATATGATTCAGCACATGCAATTGTATGGAAGATTGAAGTAAATGGGAACGATGCACAGGATGACTTGACAGAACCACTTGGCTTTGGACTTCAAAGATTTGATGTTTTTTTCAATAAACCAATGGATACTACTTATATACCGGAAGTGTCTTTTGGGGTTCGAATGCCTTATACACAGACAATGGTTAATGATTCTTCTTATTGGTCAGATGATAGTAGAGTATACACTTGCTTCAAATCCATACAGTTATACACAGGTGATGGCATCAATCGATTACGTGTAGCTCAGGCACGAGATCTTGATGGATGGGAAATACCATTAGAAGATATGAGATTTAATGTACTTATCCAGGCGGCCGGTTCATTATCCACTGAATTTATTGCTAGTCCCGGACTTGGAAAAATTAATTTAGAATGGAATAACTCAGGTATCGAAGACTTACTTGGTTTCAATATGTACCGTTTCCAGAACATTACTGACAGCACGTTCACAAATCCGGTGCTTATTAATACAACCTTGATCACTGATACGTTATACACTGATTTTAACGTGCTTCCTAATATAAGGTATTACTATTATTATAAAGTGCTTAGGACAGATTTTGCTGAGTCTGATTCATCAACGGTTATTTCAGCAATACCACTAACAGCTTCCATAGGTGACGCAAATGGAGATTTGATGGTGAATGTACTGGATATTACGACAATTGTTGCGTATCTACTGAACAATAATCCCCAACCTTTTATATATGAGGCCGCTAATATGAATGGTGATGAAACTATAAATGTGTTGGATATTGTAGGAGTGGTTAATCTTGTTACAGGGGGAGCTAAATCAGGGCAATATACTTTAGACCGGATTGCGCATCTTTATATAGAGAATGATACTCTGTTTGCTGATGCGCCGGCACCTGTTGCAGGAATTCAGTTTGATATTAACGGTGTGACTATTGAAGATATTGAAATCCTGGCTGCTTTAAAGGGATTCGAAACGGGTTATGGTACTATTTCAAACAGTTTAAGGATGGTATTTTACAGTATGTCAGAAAAGTATATTCCTGCAGGATACCGTATTCCGCTGATGAAGATAAGCAAGCCTGCATGGCTTGAAAACACCATATTAGCTGATAATTCAGGATATCCCTTAATGATTGAAGACCGGCCTTATAAGGGCAATGCGCTCACAATAAAGGCCGTTGAAGTCAAACAGAATTATCCGAATCCGTTTACAGGTGAAACTACCATCCCTGTTTTGATATATAAACAGGTTGACTATATTGTCTTAAGAATTGTCAACATGTACGGTCAGGTAGTTAAAACAATTGAATTGACCAATCCTGAAATGGGTGAACACTTATTAAAATATAACACCCCAGCCTCCGGAATCCTGGCTTATTCGGTTGAAATCAGGAGAGGTAATGAAAGGTATATTCTGCCGGTAAAGAAAATGGTTAATACGTTTTAAAGATTGGCATTTATTTAAGGTGCATTTAAATTTGAAAAAGATCTGACATGAAAAACATTCTACTTCTATTGTCGTGTATGTTCAATATAATCTTATGTACTGGACAGTCGAATTCTGATTATCTAATACCTCATGTACAGGGCGAAATTCTGGTGAGGTTCAAAAATGATGTTGAAATCAAAACAATGATACGAGATGGGAATGTAGAGGTTGGGATTGCCTCTGTTGACCGGATACTAAGAACCTATAGAGTGATTGGTCAATCAGTGTTATTTCCAGAAGCAAAAAAATCAAAAGCACCTACCCAAATAGTCGCGTACAATGGCGCCATATTCAATGTACCAAACCTGCATAATATATACAAGTTTGCTTTGGGAGACGAAAACCAGGAAATTGATATTCTCAGGGAATTAAGGAATGATATTCATGTAGAATATGCTGAGCTAAACCTGGTCTACAATCTTGGGGAAATGGTCTATAACCAGAATCCTTTAATCAACTCAAGCGAAATGAGCGAGGATCAACTTGCTAATGTTGTGAATGATCCTTTATATCCGCAGCAAAATTACATTTCAACAGTAAAAGCTAACCTGGTTTGGGATTCTGTATCCGCAGATACAAGTGAAGTTATTGCAATAATCGATACTGGTATTGACTGGTTACATCCTGACCTTGCAAATCGAATTTGGATTAATAGTGATGAGATACCTGCTAACAACTTTGACGATGATGGAAATGGATTAATAGATGATGTCAGAGGTTGGGATTGGGTAAATAATGATCCTAATCCTATGGATGACAATAATCATGGTACTCATGTAGCGGGAATTGCAGGGGCTGAAAGGAATAATGGAATAGGTATAGCGGGAATTTCACAAGCAAGGCTTATGCCTCTTAAAGTATTTACAAATGCAGGATATGCAGATGCAGCAACAATAATACAGGCCATACTTTATGCAGCAAATAACGGTGCAACCATAATTAATATGAGTTTTGGCAGCTATGCAAGATCATTAAGCATGGAAGCAGCATTAATGTATGCTTTCTTAAACTGTGACTTAGTAGCATCGGCAGGGAATGATCAAGAGTGTATTTATCAATCAAGCATTATTGATTTGGTGGCATCAACATATCCTGCAGCACTCCCTTATGTCTTAGGGGTACAGGCTGAAGCGGCTTTCTCAAACTATGATCCTGATGGTCCAATTTTTTCATTGAGTGAAGAAGGCTTTAATTACGAGTTACGTGCACCCGGCTCTGACTTGTTGAGTACAGCAAGAAATGGAACATATAAAAATATGTCTGGAACATCAATGGCGGCACCTGTTGTTTCAGGTTCCATTGCTCTATACAAAGCTTTTCACCCGGATAGGTCAAGAGAAGAGATGTGGGCCGACCTGATTAATAATTCCTCTTACTACATTGATATTAAAGAGAGTTGTGTTAATGAAGTAAAACATCCAGTTTTAAACCTGGTTGAATATCATATTTTTGATACACTTGCAGGTGGTGATGGTGATGGGCAACCTGATGCGGGAGAACAAATTCAGTTATGGATTAAAATTAAGAATACATTTGGTTATGCAGATAGTGTATACGCTCTCATTCGACCAACCAACACCGGTGATACAACTGATGTGACCATTTTAGCTGATAGTTCATATTTTGGCAATATTTCAACATTCGGATATCTCACTAATGAATACATTCCTTTTATAATTCAGATTAATCCTGATGCTGGTAACAATCGCAATATTGAACTTGAAGTTGTGATGGCTAATCAAAGTGATACATCAAAATTTACTTCGATAGTTTCTTTCAGAATTTACAACGGTCAAGAGCTATCAGGAATACTTTCTCAAGATAAAACACTTACCCCTGACAAATTTTGGATAATTAATAATAGTTTACGTATAAGTACTGATGTAACTTTAACAATTTTACCTGGGACTACAGTAGAAATAAATGCAGGAGTAGATAACAGAGGATATGTTCATGCTGTTGGTACGCAAGATAGCTTAATCAATTTATTGGGAATAATAAATGGCAATACCAGATTAGAGTATGCAAACGTAAATGTTAGAGGCAATTCTCTATCAACCAATAATATAATAAAGAACTCGGAAGTTTATAATGCATATCAGATAATTGCCCAGAAAATTATAAACTCCCATATTCATGATATTGGGATGGGAAATAATGGCATAACGTCTGATTCAATTATATCCTCAACTATTGAGAATTCGTTTTTAATTGCTGCATTTCAATTCAATGCACAAAGATCTGTATTTCGCAACATTATCCTTGATAATTCACCTGTAGTGAGAATATTGTCATCATACTACTGTGTCTATGATAAATTGAAATCTATTCACGTGCTTTTTTATCCTACTCATCCATCAGCTTGGACTATAGATTTTCTTTCCTCCATTACGCAAGAATCACAACACTATTTGATTAATAATTCCTTTTTATCCCTTCAGACAAATACTTGCATTGGTTTTACCCAAGGAGCTGAAGATTTAATAAATTTTCCGAATCAATACTGGGGAACTACAGATTCTCTCAAAATTAAGGATAAGAATTATGATTTCTGGAATGGAGCAGGATTGCCTTTTCTTGATACAAGCCCGATTCTTACATCTCCTTCCGATTCTTGCCCGGGTCATGTTTGGAAAATTATGATCAATAATCTGGATGCTCAAGATGATTTTAAAGAGCCATTAGGAGTCGGAGTACACAAATTTGAGGTTTATTTTAACAGGTCAATGGATATTAACTATACGCCGGCACTAACATTCGGACTCAGTTTTCCTTATGTTCAGGAAGTAATTAATGACTCTGCAAGTTGGTCTTCCGACCATAAGATATGGACAGCTTATAAAAATATTAAAATTTTTACAGGAGATGGACTTAACCGGTTAAGAGTGGATAATGCGAGAGACATGAATGGCATGAAAATACCTCTAGAAGACGACAGATTTGAATTTAATATTCAGGCAGCAGGATCCTCGTCAATCGACTTTATGGCCACACCCGGACTTGGGAAAATTAATTTAGAATGGAATAACACAGGTGTTGAAGATCTTCTTGGCTTCAATATGTACCGCTTCCAAAAAATAACTGATACTACTTTCACAAGCCCGGTACTCATTAATACTACTTTAATTACAGATACAGTCTATACTGACTTTAATGTTTTACCGAACGTCAGGTATTACTATTACTACAGGGTTCTGAGAACTGATTTTGCTGAATCAGATTCTTCAAAGGTTATTTCTGCAATTCCATTAACGGCTTCCATCGGTGATGCTAACGGAGATTTGACAGTGAATGTGCTGGATATCACAACCATCGTTGCTTACCTCTTGAGCAACAATCCACAACCATTTATTTATGATGCTGCAGACGTGAACAGTGATGAAACCATCAATGTGCTGGATATTGTAGGATTGGTAAATCTGGTTATGGGAAATTCCAAGTCGGGCAGCAACTCAGCGCATGAAATGGCTTATCTGTATATTGAAAACGATACACTGTTTGCTGATATACCGATGGCATTGGGAGGCATACAGGTAGAATTCGGCGGAATAAACATGGGAGATATCACCGTATTGAATACGCTGAAAGGGTTTGAGTCAGGCAATTGCATGATGGGCAATAAGCTTAGGCTGCTCTTTTACAGCATGTCAGGCAAAAATATTGAAGCCGGCAAACGTGTCCCATTATTAAAATTTGGGAAAGCAGCCTGGATTGACAACATGGTATTTGCTGATACCAGAGGAGGTGCTGTTTCTGTCGAGCAGAGTAAGGGAAATACAAGTATTCCAGGCGAAATAGCTGTACTTGGACAAAATTATCCTAATCCTTTTACCGGTGAAACGGTAATACCCATCACAATTTATCAACCGGTTGATGAAGCAGTCATTAAAATTTACAATATTTATGGGCAATTGGTTTCAACGCGGATACTAAGTAAGCCATTGGCAGGTGTAAATTCGGTAAAATTCAGTTCTATCAAATCCAAAGGATTATTGACCTATATTCTTGAAGTGAAGGCTGAAGGACAAGTCATACGCTGTGCAGGGAAGAAAATGGCAAATCAATGATGAATTTTTGTATCAGACCGGACTTGTTTTTCTCACCAGGCAGTAAGCGTGCTGCCTGGTTTATGTTGATTTTTTTATCAATTGCACCACCTGTGATATCGAATGCTGAAAATATCCTTAAGGTAGATTCGGCTTATTGTTTTCCTTCAGAAGAGGTGACTGTTTCTATTCAAGTTATGAATGATGATCCACTGGTCTCCTTTCAGCTTGATATTCCTTTACCACCCTATTTTTCCTATGTCTCAAATTCCATTATTCTTGAGCCTTCGCGAAAAGCAGACCACATAATAACCGCATCTGTTATTTCAAACAGTGTACTCCGTATTATAAGTTACTCACCAGGGAACTTTCCGTATAACGGGAATTCAGGTGTAATCGCAACTTTCAGACTGATTTCATCGCCGGTGCAAGGCGATTTTATTCTTGAAGCGAACAATGCAATTTTGGGTAACAGTAATTCACAAAATATCCTGACATCAGCTATCGATGGGAATGTCAGGGTCATGTGGCCTCTTACAATCTATGCGACTTCTTCAGCAGATACCATTTGCCGTTGGGATTCTGTTTATCTGAATGCAATCGGTGGCGGAGGCACAGGCAGCTATTCTTATTCCTGGTATCTGGATAATGCATTAGTTACTGCCGAACAAGGCTTATGGGTGAATCCTGGAGTAAACTGTGAATATTTGGTTGAAGTCTCTGACGGCATTGCGACCACGAGTGAGCTGATTCAAATCTATTGCCACCCAACACCTTTGGTTTATGCAGGAATTGACCAGAATATATGCTCAAATGAACCTCATTATCTATATGGGAGCGGGCAATCGTATATTTCTTTGCTGTGGACCGGGGGAGATGGTTACTTTTCGGATCCTTCGTTATTGAATACCATTTATTACCCCGGCACAAATGATATTTTAAATCAGGGTATAAACATAACAATAACAGTCTTTGGAGAAGGTAATTGTGCAACAGCTCAGGATATCAAGTATCTTGGTATTACTCCTGCCCCAATTGTTTCCGCTGGTAATGACACTATAATACATCCTGATAGTTTTTATTATACCTCATCATCTTATGCATCAAACTTTATTTCGCTTAGCTGGACAACAAATGGTGATGGATACTTCAGTGATCCTCACGCCTTACATACCACTTATTATCTAGGAATATCAGATAAAGAAGCTGACTCTGTAATACTAATTCTTGAAGGTGAAGGAGATCAACAGTGTACCTCAAACATTGATTCCTTAATAGCAAGATTCTCAATTTTTGCCGGTCTTCCTTTAGATCAAGCTTTCTGTTTTGGAATTTTTCCAAACCCAGTTATGTCATTTAATAGTCTTTCACTGATAATTAACCAGAACGGCTTCTATTCGGTAAGAATATATGATATTCAAAGCAGGGAAGTCCTGAATAAAAGCTTTGGTTTTCTGAAAGCCGGTACTCATGAGGTTTCTTTTCCGGAACTGATAAACTCAATTCATAAAAGGGACTTGTTTTTCATTGAGTTAACCTGTCATAGCAAGGAAAGAAATTACCAGACAGTTGAAAAGCTAATTTTTATGAATTTTTAATATTAGTACATAATTAGTACATACTAAGTTTAAACAAAATGAAAAATTACCTTACACTCCTGATTAGTATACTCCTGATCATTAATCTGAAAGTTTCAGGACAAAATATCCTTGCGGTGGAAAATGACTCAATTACTGCAGGTCAAAATATTTGCCTGGACATTAATATAACTAATTCTGCTGCATTTTGTGCTTTTCAACTTGATATTCAAATACCGGTTCAGTTTAGTTATATAGTAAATTCAATTACATTAGATCCCTCTCGTTCAAACGGACATATGGTAAGTGCAAGCTTATTGTCAGGGAATATTTTAAGAATAATAGCCTTCTCTTTTTCAAATAATGCTTTTAATGGTAATTCAGGCAGGGTTGCTTCATTTTCCCTTCAGACACCTGGCACAGCGGGGCTCTTTCCACTGATCATTTCAAATCCTCTTATAGGAGATGCTGGTTCAAACAATATTATTACATCATGGACTGATGGGTCAGTAAAGATCCTGACACCTGATATTTCCATAAATCCTGAAGTGCTTACATTCCCATCAACCCCACTTTACCAATTCTCGGAACAGCAGGTAACTATTACAAATACAGGGAATAGGCCATTAACTATTTCGGATGTGTCATTTAATGATCCAAAGTTTACGCTTGCCGGTATCGCTCCTACACTTATTCAGGCACTAGAGTCAGCCGTTGTAACAATTCGATTCAATTCGGTAGTAAAAGGTAGTTATAATAAAATGATGTCAATTTCTTGTAATGATCCTGATGAGGCTATTGTAAATGTTCCACTAAACGCGATTTCTTTTGCAGTTAACGAGCTGCATACGGGTAACATGTTTGCTTTTTCAGGCAATGAAACACAGCTTGTAATGTCAATCAACAATCAGGAAAGTTTTACAGGATTTCAGTTCGATATAGTTCTTCCTTCCTGTTTGTCATATATACCGGGAACTGCTTTATTATCTTCAAGAAAGACCGATCATGTTGTCAATGCAAGTAAACTTGAGAATAATATATTGCGGGTAATTGCCTTCTCCCCATCAAATCAGTCATTTACTGACAGTACCGGTTCTATTTTGTACTTATCTTTTGATGTGGATGGTATTGGAGGATGGTACCCCCTTAACCTCAACAATGTGTTGATTGCAGAAGCAGGGGGAACGGATATCCTGTCTGCCTCTTACAATGGCTATCTTGAAATTGGCTCGGCTTCAATTTATTGTGATGGTAGCCTTGATTTTGGGAATGTTTCTGTACTGGAAGAATCAATCCGAAGCTTTTCAATAAATAATTACGGTCAAGACACATTAGAGATTACTCAGATCCAATTTTTGGATGCTTCCTTTTCAAATCTGACCACTCTGCCCGTAAATATCCTGCCATGGCAATCGATCAACCTTCAGTTAAGATTCCAAAACATTAATGAAGGAACCCGGACTACCACCATGAGGATTTTCAGCAATGACCCTGATGACTATCCCAAAAATGTTACCCTCACGGGAAATGCATATATTCCCAATTTCATGAACTTTGAGGATGCTGCTTGCCTGCCTCTTGATACAGTTGGTGTTACTGTTTCAGTAGATAATTTGGAAGAATTTGTTGGTTTCCAGTTTGACCTGGCACATCCTGTTTGGATGCAGTATATCAATAACTCTGCAGTTCTCAGCACCAGATCGCAGTCGCATATCCTAAATATATCTGCTATAAATGACAGTCTGGTAAGGGCAGTTTCGTTTTCATTCCAGCAACTACCGTTTCTGGATAATTCAGGGACTATTGTAACAATGTCGTTTGTAGTAAATGCGCCTGAAGAAATAGATACCATTTATCCTGAACTAACAAATGCTATCTTAAGTAATAATCTTTCGCAAAATACCCTTTGGCAGGTAAGAAATGGAAAAATAACTATCAATAGGGGGCATAAGCTTAGTGGAATATTTTATTACAGCAATGCTACGAATACCCCATTAGATTCAATCCAGATTATTCTTGCAGGAGGTTCTGCTTATGATACAGTTTTGACTAATGCAATTGGATACTATGAATTCCTGAATAAGTTAGACGGATCCTACGAGATTACTGCAAATATTGCCAAACCCTGGTCAGGAGTTAATTCTACTGATGCGCTGAAAGTACAGCGGCATATGGCTGAATTAGAACTGATAACGGATCCACTTAAATTATTAGCGGCAGATGTGAATAATTCAGGAAGTGCTAATGCAACAGATGCATTAAGAATAAAACGAAGGACACTGGGACTAGATATTTCGTTTACAAAACCTGATTGGCTATATGGCATTGGGGGTCCTTTGAACAATAATATCATCTTAAATGATGCAGACTTGATTCAGAATTTTCAGGTAATCTGTACCGGTGATGTCAACGGATCAAATATCCCTCAATAAAAAATAAAATAATAACAATTGAGTAACTATGGTAACTAAATCTTTGCAATCAATTTTTAAGGTCTTTTTGACCTTTATCTTGTTAATCCCTTTATGGACTTTTTCACAGGATGCTCCAATAACGGCCATTGGAAATGTTGCAGCATGCCAGGGGACTACCACACCACTTCCGGTTACTGTTACTGGATTTGCAAATGTTTCAGCAATTACACTAAGGATGGATTATAATCCGCAATTGTTGGATTTTATCTCTTATGCAAATACTAATCCAGCATTTACTGGAATGATGATTAATGATGTTGCAGTTAGTGCCAGTTTGAGAAAAGTAATCATTGTTTGGTCAGATATTACACCGGTAACCCTTACTGATGGATCAAAATTAATAGACCTGAATTTTTCCCTGCTCACCAGTGCTTCCGGAACTATATCATTTAATAATGTTTCCAATGGAGGCCAGGATTGCGAATATGCAGATGTGAATGCTGATCCAATGAATGACAACCCGACTGCTATTTTCTATATTAATGGTATTTTCTCAGGTTTGAGTGTTGGAACTGCCGGGGTAATCAATGGATTAACGAACACTTGTAAAGGTGCTACAGGTGTGCAATATTCAATTAATCCTGTATTGAATGCAACAGGATACACATGGACTGTTCCGTCGGGTTGTATTATTACTTCAGGACAAAATACAACTGAAATAACGGTTAATTTTCCAACTTATGAGCTTAGCGGGGACATTGAAGTATATGCTTCAAATACTTGTGAAAACAGCAACACAATAACACTTCCCATAACCGTTAATCCGCTGCCGGTTCCTTCCATCAGTGGCGATCAGGTTATTTGTGTGAATGATGCCAGAGTGGTTTATACCACTGAACTCGGTATGACCTCGTACAATTGGAGTATTGTCGGTGGTACCATTACCTCCGGTGGAACGTCCACCAGCAATACAGCAACCGTAACCTGGAATACAACGGATGCCGGGACTATCAGTGTCAACTACACAAATGGAAATGGTTGTACGGCCATTGCACCAACAGCGTATAATGTAACCATTGACCCGCTGCCGGTTCCTTCCATCAGTGGCGATCAGGTTGTTTGTGTGAATGATGCCGGAGTGGTTTACACCACTGAACCCGGTATGACCTCATATAATTGGAGTATTGCCGGAGGTTCCATTACCTCCGGTGGAACGTCCACCAGCAATACAGCCACCGTAACCTGGAATACAACAGGTGCCGGGACTATCAGTGTCAACTATGTGAATACAAACGGATGTACGGCCATCACACCAACAGCGTATAATGTAACCGTTAACCCGCTTCCGGTTCCTTCTATCAGTGGCGATCAGGCCGTTTGTGTGAATGATGCCGGAGTGGTTTACACCACTGAACCCGGTATGACCTCATACAATTGGAGTATTGCCGGAGGAACCATTACCTCAGGTGGAACGTCCACCAGCAATACAGCCACCGTAACCTGGAAT
>JBAXYX010000054.1:0-14545 GCA_041670625.1 Lentimicrobiaceae bacterium
GAGCTTGACCCTGCTCATGATGCAGCCTGGTATGAACTTGGGCTGTTATATTACCAGCAAAGGGACATTAAAAATTCTATTTCTAATCTGGCAAAGGCATATGAATTAGACCCAAACAATGTATGGTACTGTATTACCCTGGCAACGGTCTATACTCAAAACTCTCAATTTAATGAGGCTCGTTCAATCTATGAACTATTGCATCAGAAACATCCCTCTGATCGTTCTTATGCATTGGAATTGGCTAATACATGGATTAAGTTGGATAAGCCTCAGGAGGCAATAAAAATATATGATGATATTGAGGCAAAGCAGGGTATCAGTGAAGAGATCTCTTTACGTAAGCACCAAATATATCTGGCAACGGGAAAAAAGAAAAAAGCGCTTGAAGAAATTGAAAAGTTAGCCACTGCCAATGAATGGGACAGCCGGATACAGTCATTGCTTGCAGAGTTTTACATTACGAACGGAATGCAGGACAAGGCACTAAATACTTATGAGAAGATCCTCACCATTGATCCTGAAAATCCATACATAAACATTTCACTTGCTGATTTCTACAGAAAACAAGGTGATCTGAAAAAATCCATACTGGCCCTTAAAAAAGGTTTTGCTAACCAATACCTGGATGCAGGTACCAAGATGCAAATTCTGGGTACCTATTACTCACAGACAGGTAATTATGAAGGTATGGATAAAGATATCCTTGAACTCTCAGCCATCCTTGCTGATCAGCATCCTTATGATCCGCAGGTGCTGGCATTCAGAGCGGAGATGCTTGCTACCATACAAGAATATCAACCTGCTCTTGATTTGTTCAAAAAGGTAAGCGAACTTGATCCCGGTAAGTATGAAGTATGGGAAAACATCATGCGTATAAATGCTTTGATGAATAATTATGATAGCCTGGTCATTGAAAGTAATAGAGTAATAGAACTCTTTCCGGTACAACCCATGCCGTACTACTTTAATGCTATTGCCAATATGATGCTCAAAAATTATGATAATGCCATAAAATCACTAAATACCGGGATAAAACTTGTATTTAACAATAACCAGTTAATGGCTGAGTTTTATAGCTTGTTTGGCGATGCCTTTCATGGTGCTAATAGAATCCAGGAAGCGTTCAATGCTTATGAAAATTCCATAAAATATGATCCGAAGAATGCTGTAGTGCTTAATAACTATGCCTATTACCTGGCACTTGAAAACAAGGATTTGGATAAAGCAGTAAGTTTAATACAGAAAGCCAATGAACTTTCACCTGATATTTCTACTTACCTTGATACCTATGCCTGGGTACTCTATAAGAAAGGCGACTTTACCAATGCTTTAGTGTATATGGAAAAAGCATTACAACTGGAATCACAACCCAATGCTGTTCAATTGGAACATTATGGAGATATATTATACCGACTCAACCGGGTGGATGAAGCGAAACAATGGTGGGAAAAAGCTGCCGCATTAGGGGAAGGATCTAAATTCCTGCCTGCAAAAGTAAAAGATGGTAAATTATATGAATAGGAGCAGTGCCTTACTTTTCTTAACAATAGTATTGATGGTTGCAGCGGTATTTTCATCCTGCAGTACCACCCGTAAAACAATCAGAGAACCGCTCAAAGAGCAAGGAACAGAATATCTTTTTAACAGTCTGAAGGATAACGAGCTTAACTATAATTATTTTTCTGCACATTTTGATGCTACCTTCAATCAGAATAAAAAGTCAACTCCTATCAGCGGTCAGATACGCATTCAACACGACAGTTTAATCTGGATATCAGTTTCTCCCATGATGGGTATTGAAATGGTCAGGTTTTTGGTTACCAATGATTCCATCAAGTACATTAACCGAATTGATAATACCTATTTCATTGGACCTTTCAGCTATTTTAATCACCTGATCAACAGCACGCTTGACTTTGACATGCTCCAGTCTTTTCTTACCGGCAATGATTTTTCAAGGTACGAAAACACTTCGTTTAAAGGGAGTATTGATAATGCAGAGTACAAACTTGTAACTACTAACAGGCGTAAGTTAAAGAAGTACATCAGGAACAACGAGGAGGTTAACATTCCTATACAACACATATGGCTTAATCCTGAAACTTTTAAAATAACCAGAATATTAGTACGTGAAATTAGTCCCTCAAATAGAACTGCAGAAGCTAAATATAGCCATGAAAATATTAGTGGACAATTAATACCGACAGATATTATCTTTGATGTTGAAACCGATCAGGAAAAGACTTCAATAAATATTGAATATTCAAAAGTAGTACTTAGTGATATTTTACAATTCCCTTTTAAAATACCTGAAAAGTACACGCGTATCAATAAATTCTAATCAACTGAAAATATGACAACCTTTCTTAGCTCACGGAGCATGAAAGTTTTCCTTTTACTTCTGTTAGCATTGACTTATGCCGCAGTACCTGAAGCAAAGAGCCAGGATAAGAAAACCCAGTTACAAAACCGTAAAGCAAAGATTGAACAAGATATTTCCTATACCAATAAACTGTTATCGGAAACCAAAAAAAACAAGCAGGCTTCCTTAAACCAGGTAGTCCTTCTGAATAAGAAAATTTCAAAGCGTCAGGAACTGATCAATGCTATCAATGGAGAGATATCAAGCCTCGACATGAGGATTCAGCAGACTAATGATACTATTGAAGAGCTTACTAACAACATCAAGACCCTAAAGGATGAATATGCGCGGATGATATACTCTGCACAAAAAAACAGAAGCTCCTATACCAGGCTTATGTTCATCTTCTCAGCTAAGAATTTTAACCAGGCTTATCAGCGTCTTAAATACTTCCAGCAATACAGCAGTTACCGTAAAAACCAAGTACGGGTAATCAAAGAAACACAAATACTGTTAGCTGGAAAAGTTTCCTTGCTACAAAAGCAAAAGACTGATAAACAATCCCTAAAATCATCTGAAGAAAGTGAAAAACAGAAACTTGCCAGGGAGAAGAGTGAACAGGACAAGACGGTTCGGCAACTGACGCAAAAAGAACGGCAATTGTTAAAGAAACTTCGCGAAGATGAAAGATCAGCAAAGAAACTGGAACAATCCATTCAAAAATTAATAGCAGCAGAGCTTAAAAAAGCAAGGGAAACAGCTAAAAAGGCAGGAACTAAACCAACGGCTGCTAATGTATTCGGACTTACCCCTTCTGAAATAAAGCTTTCATCAAACTTTGCAGGTAATAAAGGAAAACTTCCCTGGCCCACTGAAAGAGGTGTGGTATCTGCCACCTTTGGTGAACATCCACATCCTGTGCTCAAAGGAATTAAGACTAAAAATAACGGTATCGATATTACTACTTCTGCCGGATCAAGTGCACGTGCAATATTTGATGGAGAAGTTACTTCAACCATCAAACTGCCTAATTACAATAATGTAATTATCATCAGGCATGGTGAATTCCTGACGGTATATTCCAACCTGAGCCAGATAAGTGTGAAGAAAGGAGATAAAGTATCAACAAAGCAACGGATCGGCTCTATTGAAACAGATGAAAATGGTAAGACGACTATTCATTTTGAGCTATGGAAAGGAAAGGTTCTTCAGAATCCGGAGGCATGGATACTCCGATCAAGATAAATTAGCCCATTGGTTATTATAAGCTTCCATAAATATTGTTATTGTATATGCAATAATCTTTAACAACATTCCTTCAGGCATTTTTTCAGGAAAAATCGCATTAATACCAGCTATTATTATTGGTGTTATTGTTTTGTTTCTTTTTACTAGTATGAAAGTATTCCAACTAATGAGTGACTTGGGAAGAGGAATTGAGAAGTTTAAAGATGTATTAAATGCTTAAAGTTACGATAAACCCAAGAGAAAAGAAAAGGACAAATAGAATCACTTAACATTTAACAATGCTGCTTTAGCCTGCTAATACACTAAAGTAATGATTTTATTATCAAATAATAAAGCCTGTAAACAACAAGGTATTTACAGGCTTTATTTGTGGAGCGTAGGGGAGTCGAACCCCTGACCTTTAGACTGCCAGTCTAACGCTCTAGCCAACTGAGCTAACGCCCCATGATAAACTTAATGGGTATGCAAAAATAGATAAATTTCTTTAAGGAATAGAAATATTTTAATCAGATTTCTACGGATATTTGCATACTTTTTCAAAGTACTCAGAATGGAAACATTACGACTTTTTGCTGCAATACCCATAGTGCCGGATGATAACTTTGCAATGATATATAATGGCTTAAGACAAACCCTTGATTACAATATCATTAAGTGGGTCGATTTAGATAATATACATATTACTCTTCGGTTTTTTGGTGAAACTCAGCCTATGGAAGTCCCTATTATTAAAACTGCTCTTCAAAAAGCCACAGAAGGTATTAAACCTTTTGAACTTAAACTGGAAAATACCGGTATATTCGGTAGCAAGTATGACCCAAGGGTAATATGGTTTGGTATTGCTGAAAATAAAGCCTTACTCACTCTTCATGATAATATTCGGGTAGCACTGGAAGAAGTGGAATATTTTGCTGACCGTCAGAACTTTGTACCACATCTGACTATTGCACGTATTAAGGAAATCAGGGATAAACAGTTTTTTCAACAGATCATGGAGCGTTTCAGGAATGTTAAACTCCTTTGTCAGACTGTAAATGACTACTCATTATTTGAAAGTGAACTAAAAAAAGAAGGTCCCAGATATACTTGTCTTGAGACCTTCAAATTTTAAAGAAATATTATCCCTCTCTTATATCTATCTTATACTTAATCTGTCTACTCCTGACTATTTTGCTTTTTTATCAGGTTCTTTTCAATTAAATAATCGAGTATCAATGCGATACCACCAAACAGTGTAACAAGAGAGAAATAGGCTGCTTCACTTTCCATTGCCCCTGCCTTTACTATAATATTTGCTATTAAGATTCCAAGTCCTACTCCTGTAAGAAGTAAACCATACTTAAGAGTTGAAAAATTATTGATAGGTCTCTCAAAACTCCGTGGATCTAATCCTCTGTCGAGTAGGGTCATTCTTTCTTTTTTACGGATCAGGAGAAAGAATATACCATATATAAAGGCAAAAACTGTTGCTGTAATCAGGAAATCACTCATGACGTTATATTTTTAGTTGTTTCTTCTCCTTATTTTGACGCTATTATTTGTGCAAGGTTACATTTTTTTTTGATTACATTTGTTAATAAAGTCATGATAGTATTTTAGCCCAATACTATTGTAACCATCAGGCTAATCATACGTCTAACGATTAGTATGAAGATGAACAACGAACTTAACATAATCCTTCAGGTACTTGATGGCAACCCCGGTTCTTTTGCTAAACTCGTGGATACATATAAGAATCTTGTTTTTTCGTTAGTTCTCAAAATTGTCAGGAACAGGGAAGAAGCTGAAGAGATTACACAGGATACCTTCATAAAAGCCTATAATGCTCTTGGCAGTTTTAAACATGAATCGAAATTTTCAACCTGGTTGTTTCGTATTGCTTATAATACTGCTATATCAAGAACCAGAAAAAGAACTATAACAACCTCAACAATTGATGAGTATGTTATTGAAAACTTTAGTATTGACTCTGTTCAGGAAAATCTTGTAAGTATTAGTGAGGATGAAAGATTAAAAATTCTTAATCTTGCAATTGCAAACCTTCCTGATGATGAACAATTGTTGATTAATCTTTTTTATTTTAATCAACAGGGAATTGACGAAATTAGCGTTATAACAGGGCTGTCTGCTTCTAATGTCAAGGTCAGGCTACATCGTATACGTAAGAAAATGTATATCGGTATGCAAAACCAGTTAAACAAGCTACAGATAAGCTGAATCAACTAAAAAATGAAAGAAATGGAAAAATTTAATAACAATGAATTGCTGAGAGATCCATTCCTTGAAAAGATGTTTCATAAAATGCCTTTCGAAAGTACATCAGGAAACTTCACCAAACAGGTTATGGATCAACTGGGTACCAACATTGAACCAATCATTGAACCTGAAAAGTACCGCCGTCAAATGCTATGGGCATATTCATCCATTGGCATTGGCATGCTGGTCATAGCGCTGATGTTGTTTGCTTTATGGCCTTTCTTTGAATTTAACCTCAGTTTGAGTTCTACCCAAATTCTAAACTTTATCAATACGTCATTAACCGTATTAAGATCTATTACTGACTTTTTAAGTTATTTAAAGGGTTCTACTGTTCAGATATCCATCTTTTTCTCTCTGATGCTGCTATTTCTGGTTGAAAGATTATTACGCAAAGGAGTCTCTAACAATAATTCTTATTTGTTATGACTTGCTACTAAACCTGGTTATAATGAAGTGTCTGCCTTGTATAACCTCTAAATATTCTTAGTTTTTACCTTCACGCCTCTCTTCCCAAAGTTGTTTGAAGTTTTTACGACATACCTCAGGAAATTTACTGTCTTCACCCCATTTATCGGCATATATTTTATTGATAGCCAGGTTTTTCCATTGTATTTTACTCCAGTCCATCCATTTCCTGTTCTTCAATGCCTGGTGCCATAAACCCATTGTAAGGCTTTCAACTAATGAATAAGTCTTTAACCTAACTGCATCATTTCGGTTATACAATATCAGTTCATGAAGGTTTATATGTACCGGACACACTTGCGTGCACCTCCCGCAGAGCGCACACGCATAACTCAGGTGAATATACTCCTCAAAGCCTTTCATCCATGGGGTAACTATTGAACCCACCGGACCGGTGTATGTAGTAGCATATGCTGCTCCACCAATGGCCGAATACACTGGGCAAGTATTCTGACAGGCACCACAATCAATGCAACTTAAGGCACTCCTTTGAAATTTTTGGGCAATTACTTCACTTCTTCTGTTATCAAGTAATACTACAAACATTTCAACAGGACCATCAGTTTCACCATCCTGACGTGGTCCGCTTAATATTGTATTGTATGCATTGATACACTCACCTGTGTCAGCGGTGGCAAATAATGGCAGAAACAAGTCAAGATTTATTAATGAGGGAATAATTTTATCAATACCGGCAATCACAATTTGCAACTTTGGTATGGCACTTCCTAATGCAGCGTCTCCTTCATCTTCACTAATACATACTGATCCGGTATCTGCAATTAAATAATTAGCACCTATTATACTTGCTTCGGCAGTCTCAATTTTAATACGTAGTTCTTTCCTGACAAATTCCTGGATATTTAAAGCTGTTGCTGTAAGGGTATTTTGCTTTAATGTCCCGGCAATATCTTTTACACTTTTATGAATAGATGGGGATGATAAATGACACGACTTTTCACAAGACTTCCTTAAAATAAACTCCCCCGGATTAGTTTCAGTGTATTCAATACCTTCGTTTTCAAGTACCTCAGGCAATCCAATTTCATCCGTTAATAGTGATTTAGATTTTACAACATGTAAAACACCTCTCTTTTTAAGTATTTCAACAATGCGAACTACAGCTTCTGTATCATCCTGAGCCCAAATGACTTTACCGCCATGTTTTTCAAAGTTTGCTTCAAAGTCTATCAGGTATTTTTCCAGTCCCTGAATAGCATTGTGCCTGATAGAACCTGCTCTCTTCCTGGCTAATTCAAAATTAGAGAATTGCAGCACACCTTCACTAAATGATTGCTCATACCTATTGATATTACTTTCAAAAATTGAACGACGCTCAGTATCTAATACTGCTGCAGCAGATTCATTATTAAATTGCTTTTGTGCTTCCACTATTATACTATAAACATTGTGAAATTTTATCTACTCTTCTCTGATGTCTTCCCCCTTCAAATTCAGTGTTTAAAAAGAGTTCCACTGCTTTCCAGGCTTCATCAAACTCAATAAATCTGCCGGGCAATGATAGTACATTGGCATTATTATGCTGTCGGGTCAGAGAGGCTTGTTCACTATTCCAGCATAAGGCACCCCTGACATTAGGATATTTATTAACCACCATGTTAACTCCATTACCACTTCCACAAACTGCAATACCTCTTTCAAACTCACCTTTATTAACTGCTGATCCCAATTTATGAGCAAAATCAGGATAATCAACACTATCAGTTGTATAAGTTCCAAAATCATGATATTTATACCCTGATTCTTTTAATTTATCTGCTAAAAAATTCTTCAGAGGAAACCCTGCATGATCGCTGGCTAATGCCAAACTCTTCTCTTTATTCCACATTGTTCATAATTTTTAAGCACAAAGTTAGTTATAAAAACCAAGTTGGCATAAACAGGCTTAGTTATTAGAGACTTAATAATTACACTATTTGGTGCGATTTTTGTTAATAGATTAATAACCATCATTCTATAACTTATCAACATAAAATTGTTCATTAAGCCCTTTGGTTGTTACTAATTACTGATAACTCTTAGATTTGATGCCTTAAAATTTGTTTTAACCCTTAACCGCTTTTTTTATCACGAACTTATCAATACATATCAACAATCTTGTACACCCCTTTTTGCCTCTTTGGTGAGAAATAACTAAAATGAAAAGTTTATGAACCAATTGTTAATAAATTTGCAACAGATTGACTGCTAAAGTTCAATTCAGTACTGAGTTGTTAATACTGTCTTAATAAAGTGGTAACAACATTAAATGCAAATTAATTTTGAGCTACTTACTAACAGTATGAACAGCCTTATTATTACTAATGATTATTTATATAAAGAATACAATAATAAAAAGACAAGATGGAAGACTTGATAAAAAACACAGACTCTAAATTATCCGATTCTGAAATTATAGCAAAGATAAATGAACTGCGAATAAAAAAAAATGCTGTTATCCTGGCACACTATTATCAGGTGCCCGAAATTCAAGACCTGGCTGATTTTGTCGGCGACAGTTTACAACTATCACAAAAAGCCGCTGATACCAATGCTGATATTATTGTTTTTGCCGGGGTTCATTTCATGGCCGAAACAGCTAAAATATTGTGCCCTGATAAAAAAGTGTTGATTCCTGACATGGAAGCCGGCTGTTCATTAGCCGATAGTTGCCCTTCAGGTATGTTTAAACGATTCATTGATGCTCACCCGGGGCACAAGGTTGTTTCGTATATTAATTGCTCTGCTGCTGTTAAAACAATGTCAGATGTTATTTGTACTTCAAGCAATGCAAAAGCAATTGTTGATTCATTTCCGATGAACCAGCCACTCATTTTTTCTCCCGACAGAAACCTGGGTGCCTATATCAATAGTTTAACCGGACGAAAAATGGTTCTTTGGGATGGTGCCTGCCACGTTCATAACCAGTTGTCAGATGAAAGAACCATAAAACTTAAATTAGATAATCCTGATGCTAAACTGATTGCTCACCCTGAATGTCGCGGGCCTATTCTTGCAATGGCTGATTTTATTGGTTCTACTGCTGCAATGCTTGAATTTACAAAAAGTGATCATGCAGAAAAATATATTGTAGCAACAGAGTCAGGTATTATTCATCAAATGCTGAAAGCATCTCCAGATAAGGAATTTATCATCGTACCTTCAGATGAAACCTGCAACTGCAATGATTGTCCTTACATGAAACTTAATACACTTGAAAAAATATACCGGTGCTTAAAGACTGAAAGTCCTGAAATACTTTTAGATTCTGTTACTATTGAATTAGCCCGCAAGCCTATTTTGAGAATGTTGGAAATATCAAAGAAATCAGGCCTTGTGAAGTAATGTGTGATAATTAGTTTGAAACGTTTGCTCTTTAAAAGTGTTTTTTTAGTGATGAATTGTTAACTTTGAAAATTCATTTATTCGAGTTAGTTTGTTCAAACTTATTTTATAAGACGCTGCAATTCATGGTGAAGTACTTATTTGCTGCGCTGGCAGTTCTACTTTCATTATTTTCCTATGCTCAGGTAGATACCGTTAATCCTGAAGGACATAATATTTTTTATCATCCCAATGGTGCTAAGGCAAGTGAAGGGTTAATTCATAATGGGAAACCTGATGGTTACTGGAAAACTTATAATGAAAAGGGAATACTTATTTCTGAAGGCAACCGTGTAAACTATGAACTCGACAGTATCTGGACATTCTACAATGATGAAGGGAAAACGGTATTGCAAATTACATACAAGGATGGGAAAAAAGAAGGAATCAGGCGTACTTATCGTGAAGATGAGATTGTTGACGAGAACTTTTCAAATGATATTAAGCAAGGTTTAACTATTTCTTACTTTCCTGACGGGAAAGTTAAGCGTACTGTTAACTTTAATAATGGACTGGAGGATGGAATTGCCAGAGAGTTTTCGCCTGATGGTACCGTTATTGTTCTGGTTGAATACAGAAAAGGCTTCGTTATTGACAGGGAAAATATCAATCGTAAAGACAAGAATGGTTTGCGACAAGGGCGATGGAAGTATTTTTATGATGATGGAAAAATAAAGACTGAAGGCATTTTTCGTGATGATAAGCGTAATGGTTATTTTAAGGAATACGATGATAAGGGTATGTTGGTGGATATTGCAAAGTATGTTAACGATGTTCGACAGGAGGAAGTTCCTGAGTTAGCAAAACTGGATGTTAATACTGATTATTATCCTAATGGGAAGGTTAAAACCGTTGCCAGTTATAAAGGCAATGTACCTGAAGGTATCCGGCGGGATTATGATACTACAGGGCGGGTCATTTCTGCCTATACTTACAGTAAAGGAAAGATTGTAAGTGAAGGAATTATTGATGATGAAGGAGTAAAAGATGGACCATGGAAAGAGTATTATGAGGATGGTCAACTCAGGTCGGAGGGATTATATAACCTGGGCAAGAGGGTTGGCCGATGGAAGTTTTACCATAAAAATGGCAGTATTGAACAGGAAGGCAACTATAACACCCAAGGCAACCCTGAAGGTGCCTGGAAGTGGTATTATGATAATGCCCTGGTACAGCGTGAAGAGTCATTCCGCAATGGCCAATCTGATGGTTTATACACTGAATTTGATGAAAAGGGTGCCGTAGTTGTTCAGGGTGAATATATTGATGGATTAGAGGAAGGCTTATGGAAATATCAGTATGGTGATACTCGTGAAGAAGGCTTGTACAGAAGTGGTAAACGAAATGGTGAATGGAAGACTTTTTATGATAATGGTGAAATAAGTTTTATAGGATCTTTTATTGATGATAATCCTAATGGTCATCAAATCTGGTTCTGGCCTAACGGCAAAAAGAAAGATGAAGGTGATTATTTAATGGGAATGAAAACAGGCGACTGGGTACAATATGATCAGGATGGAGTGGTTTTTCTGGTCATCAATTATCAAAATGGGATTGAGAAGAAGTATGACGGTATTAAAATTAAACCTGAGTATAACGAGTAATTAACAAGACCATGAAAAAAACAGCACTATTACTAATCTTTGTAATTATGAGTTCAAGCATGATTTTTAGCCAGGTTCCCAAAGAAATTATCTTGAAAGCACCTCAACTAAAGAGCGGGAAATTACTAATGGAGTCTTTAAGTTTACGCAGTAGTCACCGTGAGTTTAAATCCACCCCTTTATCCATTGATCATCTTTCAGGTTTACTATGGGCAGCCTGGGGTATTAACCGACCTGAATCAGGTAAACGCACTGCTCCCTCAGCGGTAAACTGGCAAGATATTATACTGTACGCATGCCTTCCCGGAGGTATTTACCGCTATGATGAGGTTGCACATAAACTGGTGCTCATCAAAGAAGGTGATTATCGAAAAGCTACCGGTTTACAAGCTTTTGCCGCCAATGCCCCTCTCAACCTTATTTTTGTTTCTGATTATGACCGGATGGAACGTGGATCAGAACAAGATAAATTACTCTATTCAGGACTTAGCACAGGGTATATTTCACAGAATGTATATCTGTATTGTGCGTCGGAAGGCTTAAATACAGTTGTCAGGGCTTCCGTTGATCGTGATGAACTTAGTAAGATAATGGGACTTACTGAAAAACAGCACATAGTAGCTGCTCAATCAGTTGGTTACGCTCCTGATAAAATAGATTAGGTATTTTTTCAATAAAATTATCTGCCACGAAAAGTTATTCTTACGATTTAATATTTTACGTGCTAAACAACTAATAACAAGCAAGTTATATAATATTTTTCAGAGCTTATTTTTGATAATTCAAATTACCTTGTAACATACTATATTACAGATTATTATGGCTGTTTTGGCGTTTTATATCCCCTTATGGCTGGCCTGTACAATTTTTACCTTTACTTCCACCTTAATGTCTCAAGCATATGGTTAATATCCTCTTTAAGGAAGGTAATAACCGGGGCAAGTGAATCATTATTGGGCAGTGCACTAAAATATAAAGCACCTCTCATGAAATGTTTAGTACTGTCAGTCACAAAAAACTGGTAGGGTGAAGCTGCACCGGTTCCCTCAATATCATATATAATACCGTGAACATTGTTTTTATCATTGTCAATTCGCACCTCCTGTATAGCACTTGCTTTGGGTATATGCTTCATAACCATTGAATGGGCATCTTCAGTAAATACATCCAGATTATTATTGACTACCTTATAACTTATGTGCAACTTTCCTTTAAATCCTTTATAATCAATATTAATCCAGTTAGGTTCGTCAGGGGCATTAGGGTCACTTGTTATAACTGAATAAACAGGATATTCAAATACATAAGGGTATATGCTGTCAAGAACTTTATAGGCACGCTTAGGTGTATCAATACGAAAGAAACCTCTTGGTTTGGGTATCGTGTTATCATTACAAGCCACTACCAGAAATATTAATGAAATCAGTATGATTGCATTCGAAAGTATTGTTTTAACAGGTTTCATTTTGTGGATTGTATTAGCATTACAATGAGAGATATATTTATTATTAGTCCGTGGTACAAATTATTCTTCTTCTGTTTGTTCAGTGATGGAAACTCTGATACGCTTGATGCTTCTTTTATCAACCACTTCAGGCTTAAAGGTAAAATTGTTAAACGTAAACTGTTCATCCGCTTCAGGTATTTTACCCGCCATTTCCAGAACCAAGCCTGCAAGGGTATCCGATTCACCTTTAACTTCCTGAAAAATCCGGTCATCTATTTCCAGCACTTTACAGAAGTCATTAAGGAGGGTTTTACCTTCAAAAAGATAGGTGTGGTCGTCTATTTTTGTATAATGTATTTCATCACTTTCACTGTCAAACTCATCGCTGATTTCACCAACTATTTCCTCCAGTATATCTTCAAGGGTAATAATACCTGAGGTGCCTCCGTATTCATCCACAACAATGGCCAGGTGTATTTTCTTGGCTTGAAATTCCTGGAGCAAATCATTAATATGTTTGTTTTCAGGAACGAAGAATGCAGGCCGTTGCAATGGTTGCCAGCTATAGTCATCAATTTCTTTAATATGAGGAATAAGATCTTTTATATAAAGTATCCCGGTTACATTATCCAGATTGTCATTATAAATGGGAATTCGTGAATAACCCGATTCATTAATAGTTGAAAGTAACTCAGCAAAGTTGGCTGTATCATCAACAGCAGTTACATCCACACGTGAGCGCATAATTTCACGCACCGCAATATCACCGAATTTAACAATCCCCTTTAATATTTTACGCTCTTCGTCAGGAGTGTTGCTATCTGATTCAGTCAAATCAAGGGCTTCTGATAACTCACCCATAGTTAAATTATGCCCTTTGCCGGCTATTCTTTTGTCAACAATGTTGGTTGAACTGACAAGAATAGAACTAAAAGGATAAAACAACTGCCGGGCAACAAGCAGCGGGCGTGCCATCATACATGCAACCTTCAGGTTATGCTGTGTAGCATATATTTTAGGCATTATTTCACCTATGCAGAGTATCAGCGCTGATATGATGATTATATGCAGCAGTATTCCAATAAAGGAAGTTATAGAGATCCCTATCCCCGTCACTAAAATACCGGAGGCAAGTATTACTGTAATTACCTTCACAAAAACATCAGCTACCAGAATCGTAGCTAACAATCGTTTCGGTTTTTCCAATAACAACAATATGATGTGGCTTCGCCGGCTTTCATTATGTCTGATGCTTTCCAGTTGAGTCGGGGTAAGTGAGAAAAAAGCTATTTCAGATGCACTGATGGCACCGGATAGAAACAGAAACAGAAATATTAATATGATACCGGTAATGAGCTCAAAAGTAAAGTTTCCGGTGGTTATGCTGAGCATCATAGTCAACATAGAATGGTATAAATCAGGGCCAGGGTCTTCCAATTCCTTTTAAATTAGTAAGTATCTGATAATTAATCAGACTATGCAAAATTAATACATTTTTTATTGCAATATACCGTTTGCTAAAGGTTAGTTACGCTTTAACTGAATAGGGAGTAACAAACAACAGGAGCGGCGTTAATTATTTGCAGTAGGTAAATCAGACCTCGACTGAAAATGGACAGAGCGACAGCAGGGTTGGAGTTAACCGTTTTCAATGAGTTAGTTACGCTCAAACTGAATTAGAAGATACAAACAACAGGAGCGGCGTTAATTATTTGCAGTAGGTAAATCAGACCTCGACTGAAAATGGACAGAGCGACAGCAGGGTTGGAGTTA
>JBAXYX010000055.1:0-14085 GCA_041670625.1 Lentimicrobiaceae bacterium
CGTTCTCCATATCACTCACTACTTCGCCATCCACAATTTTAGCTTTACAGGTCAACTTATGGGTGATGAGCTGTCCATTTATGGCCTGTATTACATTCATATGAGTTGATGATCCTGCATATACCTTTAAATCATCAAGACGAGGCATTAAAGGATTAAAATTATTAACAGGTTCTGCCTGAACCCTCTCTATCAGCGAAACGCCGTTATCAGCTACTAGTTTTCCTGAAACATACGTGGATAAAACATGAAAGTCTTTCGCATTATCGACCAGTATAAAGTCAGCTTTATCACCTGTTTGCAGTAAACCTGAATCAAGGTGGTAATGACGTACCGGATTCAGGGTGCAGGCTCTTATGACATCCATAAAATTATGTCCGGCACCTATAGCCCTCTGAATAAGGAGGTTTATGTGGCCTTTGACAAGATCATCAGGATGCTTATCATCAGAGCAAAACATGATCATTTTGGGATAGTGCACCATCAAATCCATCAAATCATCAAAATTCTTAGCGGCACTCCCCTCCCTGATTAATATTTTCATGCCGGCCTTTATCTTCCCGATGGCTTCATCTATGGTGAAACACTCATGATCAGTGGTGATGCCGGCTTCGGCATATTTAACTGCCTCGACACCCACCAGACCGGGCGCATGACCATCAACCGGTTTCCCATGCTTTACGGCTGATGCAATCTTGGCCAATACGGATGGATCACCATGTAATACACCCGGGAAGTTCATCATCTCCGAAAGGAATTTAATTTCAGGCCACGACAGCAATTCTTCCACCTCATCAGGTCCCAGGAAGGCCCCTGCCGTTTCAAAAGGTGTTGCCGGAACACATGATGGAGCTCCAAAGTAAAAGTTAAAAGGCACTGTTGATCCATTCTGAATCATGAAACGGATGCCATCCATCCCCAGCACATTGGCTATCTCATGAGGATCCGCAACCACCGAAGTAGTGCCATGAACAACGGCCAGCCTTGCAAACTCTGATGGAATCAGCATGGAGCTTTCAATATGGATATGTGAGTCAATCAACCCCGGAATAATGAGGGGTCCTGCCACTCCCGGATCCTCTGTAATTGTAGTAATATGTCCGTTGGTAATTTCAATTGTCCCGGTATAAACACTCCCGGCCACTACATCAACAATCTGTCCGCTTACTTTGTAACTATCCATTATTTGAACCTTGATAATTGTATTGAAATGAGGTAATTAGTTCCTGCATAAAGAATAAAACCAACAAACATAAATATTGTTCTCACAAATTTATGATTTAGATGATTAAAGGCTATCTATGTCTATTTGTTTGACAGTATGCCGTCAATCAGTTCCTATTTATTGGACAGAATGCCGCTAATCCGGTACTACTTATTTAACAGATGGTGGCAAGCCTATCCATATCTGTTGGATCGATTACAGCAAATCTATGAATAATTATTGGACCGTATGCTTTAATCTGTTCCTATTTATTTAACAGAATGCCGCTGATATGGTACAATTTATTTGACAGATCGCGGCAATGCTATGAAAAGCTGTTGAATGAATGGCCGTAAATCCATTGATCATCATTCTCAAATTGCTGCTAATCAGGAAATATATATTTGACAGATCACAGCAATAACGGGTATACCTGTTTGATTGATTACCGCAAACGGCAACAATAGGAACCGTCACTTTTAGGTTATTACCCCTGATTACCTCTAAATCTTCAGTAAAGCCAAGCAACCTGACCTCTTCATCTATATCATTTGCGGATGATCACTTGCAGTGTTTAATTTCAGGCCCCCGGCCCATCTTGTCATGAATGAGTTTCCCTTCATTGTTTTCAAGGAGTCTGGCATCTACCCTGGCAATGGTGTATGCTTCGTACAAAACGAAACTGATGGATGCATTGGATGACAACTGGAAGCCCTTTTTGCCCCCCAGGCACCCCGCAACTTTATACTGCTGTTAAGTCACTGATGAACTTATGCTTTAAACAGTCACTTTTGAATATGACTCGTATGATTTGTTTGTGCGAATCAATTAAGGTGATAAAAGTACTCAGATCTTTAGTTTGCTACAACCGATAAGCAGCATCATTCATTGCTTTTATTTGAATCGTATTTCAGGAATTCCTGTTGACGAGCTATCCGGTAATTTCAAGTTCGGTTATCGGTCGCCAATTGTGTGAAGCAGCTATCAGGGCCCCGATGCCAAAATAATTTCAGGATATTTTACCACATCAACCGGATTCGGAAATTGTTAACAACTATTATAAGGAAGACGGAGGAATACCGGTCAGGATATCCTCTTTTTTCGACAATTTTGAACTGTCGGGGATTATACCTATTAAAAATATTCGTAATATTGATTGCTAAATGCCGGGAAAATGACTATTATAATTAATAACGAACCCTTTGAAATTTTCGAAGGTGCACGAGTAGTTGATGCAATAAATCTTTATCTGAATTCAAATGTTTTATTCCATGATCATGTAGCTACTGAGGTTACAGATCAATATGGCAATAGTTTAATGGACAAAGGGCGACTTGAACCCGGTTCAGAAATATTTATCGATACTGAAATTATTTAAAGATGAGAAAAAGGATCCTACTGGTTGCCTTATTGCTTATTTGCCTGATTCCTATACAGGCACAAATAAATGATACCACCAAAATTGTTCTGCTTTCATTGAATGATCAACATGCAAAGATTGACAATTATGCCCGGTTAAAGGCAATGGTCGATCAAATCAGGCAGCAAAATAAATATGTGCTGTTATTCGCAGCAGGAGACAATTTTACCGGCAATCCTGTTGTTGATCAATACCCCGAAAAGGGATTCCCTATCATTGATTTAATGAATACGGTGGGGTTTAATGCCACAGCCATCGGTAATCATGAATTTGATTATGGGCAGCAAACCTTAAAGAAAAGGATAGAGCAAGCCAATTTTCCCTTTCTTAATGCGAACATCACGGATCCTTCGGGGCAAATAGGGTTCAAACCTTATCATATTTTTTCACTGGATGGAAATATAAAGGTTTGTGTTATCAGTGCCATCCAACTCGGGTCAGGCGGTAAACCTGATTCCCACCCTTCAAAAGTGACCGGGTTAACATTCAAAGATGGCGTTAGTGAACTGGTAAAACTGAAATATTTGCGCGATAGTTGTAACTTGTTCATTGCTTTGACGCACCTGGGATTTGAGAGAGATATAGACCTTGCTGATTCGATGCCACAGTTGGATCTGATCTTCGGCGGGCACTCACACACCCTCACTTCCTCTCCACAGACACATCATGGGGTTCTGATTATGCAGTCAGGTTCAAACGTGAGTTATCTTGGCAGGGCTACCTTTTATCTGGTTAAGGATTCAATTGTGAAGGTAACTTCTGAAATGCTCGATATTGCTCACTTTCAGGACACTGATCCGGTTGTTGCGAAAAAAATAGAAGCCTTTAATGATAATGATGAGTTGAATAAAATCATCGGCACATCCGTTAACCCGATCAATGGATCTGATGAATTAGGTTCACTGATGACGGATGCTATCACTTCACTGGAATCCGTACAGGTTGCCTTCCAGAATAATGGAGGAATAAGAATTGACCGGCTTGACAAAGGCCCTGTAACCATAAAAGACATCTTTAAACTTGATCCTTTTGGTAATGAAGTGATCGTGCTTAACCTGACGGCAAAAGAGATAAAATCATTGATAGCAGGAGCGTATGAAAGAGCCGGCAATTCCATTGACCTCCAGGTATCAGGACTGACCTACACGGTTGTTACAGGTAAAAATGGCAGCATGAAAAGAGTGGTGCTGAAATTGCCAAACGGGAGGAAAATTTGTAACAGCAAAACTTTTGTAACCGGCTTAAACAGTTACATTGCCAGCAGTTACACCTTTGATCACCATGATCCGGGCAAATCACTCTTCATCACTACTGCACAGGTATTAATAAACTATATAACCGACCAAAAAGAGATCAACTACCAGGGAGTCAGGCGGGCATTTGTAAAATAAGGAAGGAGTGTCTGCAGTTAAAGCGAAAACGACTGTCCATTAGCGGAAGGTTGCTGTATTTAGGATTGCCCATGCATGGATGTATGAGTAATTTCCTTACAGAGCTTGCCCTAACCCCCGGATATGTCAGTCCGGCGCAGTTGGCTCTGTATAGATTGGATTCTTATGATGAAGCACCTACGCAACCCGGATGACCCGGAAACCGTAGATCAAATTTCAGAAAACCTCTACATGCCATATTTTCTCAGGTATCCCGGCTTCAGCAATAAAGCTCCATTTGAGTCCTTACTTTTAACGGATTTTCGAAGAAGATTGGACATGGGGCGGGTAAATTCCATGAATGAGTGAATAGCAGCTTTAAGGACTTAGCTTAAACAGGTCACTTACAAAAGCCTGGCACCTTAATGGATTCAGTTAAAAGCAGAGCTTTTCAGCAAACCCTTAGTAGTGATAATTTCATTTGCAAATTGCAGCACTTACCCCCATAAGTAGAGATGCTTTCATTTGAATGGATTACCATTTTTCTTCAGGGGCAGCTTCAACCGGCTGCATTTTCTGCTTTAGATTATTGATAACATCCATTATTTGTGCATCCAGTTGCTTCAGGTAATCATCCCATAGTGGGGAATAATCCTGATCATTTTTATTCAGCCACTTTTCAGCAGGAACACGCGAGGCCTGGCTTAAGGTCATATTCGTAATGGTGTAGCGATAACGCCCCGGTTTGAATTCCAGTTTAAGCTCATAATTTATTACGGCCACAGTCAAGTTTCCTTCTACTTCAGGTTGTTTAATTTCAATGCGATGTCTGAGTTCGATAACACCACTTTCCCTATTGCGCACTTTACAAACATCGAAAGGATTTTTATAGTAACTATTAAGCCACTCTATTCCCCTGATATACAATTCATCCTGAGTGCCTGCTTGCTGAACTACACCTTGGTATGTGAGCAATTTAGAATCAGGATCAATAGGGAACCGGGCATCTTCCTGGCTAAATGCCATGAAAGGAATCGAACAGATTAGAAAAAGGAACTTTACTTTGTTCATTGCACAAGGTTTGGTTAGCAAAAATAATCACTTCAAGGTAAAAATACAGAATTATTCTATCAAAAAGCGTGCAAAAAAAAAGGCTACCCGAAAGGACAGCCTCTTTTTTTGATATAAAAAGTAAATATTAGTACATTCCACCCATGCCACCCATACCAGGATTAGGCATTGGAGCTTCTTTCTCTTCTTTTATTTCAGAGAGAACACATTCAGTTGTAAGAAGCATTCCGGCAATAGAAGCAGCATTTTCAAGAGCTACTCTGGCTACCTTGGTAGGATCAATAACACCTGCCTTGAAAAGGTCTTCATAAACTTCAGTACGGGCATTGAAACCAAAGTCGCCTTTACCTTCACGAACTTTCTGTACAATTACCGAACCTTCAAGACCTGCATTCTCAACAATCTGACGAAGTGGTTCTTCCAAAGCACGCTTAACAATTGCGATACCGGTATCTTCATCTTCATTGTCACCCTTTAATTCATCCAGTGAAGGGATAGCTCTGATATAAGCAACACCACCACCAGCAATAATACCTTCATCAATAGCAGCACGGGTTGCATGCAATGCGTCATCAAAACGATCTTTTTTCTCCTTCATTTCAACTTCACTGGCTGCACCTACATAAATAACTGCAACGCCACCGGCTAACTTAGCTAAACGTTCCTGAAGTTTTTCACGATCATAGTCAGATGTAGTAGATTCAATCTGAGCTTTAATCATGTTAACCCGGTTTGTAATGGCTTCTTTTGTTCCGCGTCCGCTTACAATGGTAGTGTTATCTTTGTCGATGGAAATCTTTTCAGCTTGTCCTAAGTATGACAAATCAGCATCTTCAAGTCTGTATCCTTTTTCTTCCGAAATAACAGTTCCTCCGGTAAGAATAGCGATATCTTCAAGCATTTCTTTACGGCGGTCACCAAATCCCGGAGCTTTAACAGCAGCAATTTTGAGTGATCCGCGGATTTTGTTAACAACCAGGGTAGCCAATGCTTCGCCATCAACGTCTTCAGCAATGATGATGAGTGGTTTTCCGGTTTGTACAGATTTTTCAAGGATAGGCAGAAAATCTTTCATAGTTGATATTTTCTTGTCATATATCAGTATGTATGGATTTTCAAAAACTGCTTCCATTTTTTCTGTATCCGTAATGAAATAAGGAGAAATATAACCCCTGTCAAACTGCATACCTTCCACTACCTTAACGGTTGTTTCAATACCTTTGGCTTCTTCAATGGTTATAACACCTTCTTTTTTCACTTTATTCATAGCTTCAGCGATCTTTTCACCGATAAAGCTATCGTTATTAGCTGAAATAGTAGCTACCTGGGTAATCTGTTCACTACCTTCAACAATAACAACCGTTTTTGCTTTCAGGAATTCAATAACTCTGGTTACCGCTTTATCAATACCCCGTTTCAGATCCATTGGATTAGCACCTGCAGTTACATTCTTCATACCTGTTGTAACAATTGACTGTGCCAGTACGGTTGCAGTTGTAGTACCATCACCGGCAATTTCACCGGTTTTTGAAGCTACTTCCTTAACCATTTGTGCTCCCATATTCTGAACACCATCTTTTAACTCTATTTCTTTTGCAACTGTAACACCATCCTTGGTTACAACAGGAGCACCATATGTTTTGTCAATGATCACATTACGCCCCTTGGGACCTAAAGTTACTTTGACTGCATTTGCCAATGCATCAACCCCTTTTTTTAATTCTTCGCGGGCTTCTGTGTTGTAAATAATTTGCTTTGCCATTTTATAGTATTTCTTTAAGATTTATGATTAAATGATAGCGAATATATCCGATTCCCTCATAATAAGATAGTCTGCACCATCAATATTAATTTCAGTACCGGAGTATTTCCCATATAATACTGTATCACCAACTTTAACGGTTAGTGGTTCGTCTTTTTTACCTGTTCCTATGGCCACAACGATACCTTTCTGAGGTTTTTCTTTTACAGTGTCAGGAATAATAATTCCGCCAGCTGTTTTTTTCTCAGCAGCGGCAGGTTCAATCAATACGCGATCAGCTAATGGTCTTACATTCACTTTTGTCATTGCTATTTATTTTTAAGTTTTACAATCTATTCTTGTAATCAGCACCTGTCATATTTTGTGCCAAAGTTAATTGCTCTGTTCCAATTAATCAAAATTTATCATTGCTTTACTTTGATTTTCAAGGGCTCTGATCAAAATAAAACAATTAAACAAATTTGAAACACAAAAAGCCCAAAATAAAGATGTCAGATTCTGTGACAATCTGACATTTTTTGAGAAGATTATGATTCCTTACTTAGGCCATCTACAACTTTTACGTATTATTGAACAGAGATTTAGCTATTTCTTATAAGTTGCTTCATGAATCCCGGTTATGCACCCTGCTATTCTTGATTAAACACTTGACCTGTCCTGAAAAAGCTCTTGACTGATTCTGATGTAAGCGTTGACCTGTTTTGAAAGTGTACTCGACTGATCCTGTTAGTGTACCTGACAAATCCCGAAAGAGTATGATACCGATCTTGACAGGGTGTCGGACTGATCCTGATAAAACACTAAACCTGTCCTGAGGAAGCTCTTGACTGATTCTGATGTAAGCTTTGACCTGTCTTGAAAGAGCACTCGACTGATCCTGTTAGTGTACCTGACAAATCCCGAAAGAGTATGATACCGATCTTGACAGGGTGTCTGGACGATCCTGATAAAAGACTAAACCTGTCCTGAGAAAGCTCTTAACTGATTCTGATGTAAGCTTTGACCTGTCTTGAAAGAGTACTTAACTTATCCTGTTAGTGTACCTGACGAATCCCGAAAGAGTATGATACCGATCTTGACAGGGTGTCTGGACGATCCTGATAAAACACTAAACCTGTCCTGAGGAAGTATTCAATTATTCCTGAGGAGGAGCTTGTTCGAAATCCTGAACAGGGGCTGCCTGATCATTGATCATCTGACGAAGTTCAGTATCAGTAGTAGTATTCACGTTTCTATTACGTGGAATCACAAAAATAGAAACCATGCTGAGTAGTAAAAGAATGGCAGCAAGTGTCCACGTTGTTTTTTCAAGGAAATCAGCAGTTTTCCTAACACCCATGAACTGGTTAGACGATGAGAAATTAGAAGCCAGACCACCACCTTTTGAGTTTTGAACCAGTACTACTAATGACAATAACACACAGACAATGAGTATTAACACGGAAACTAAAATATATGCGCCCATTTTTATTTAATTTTTGATTAGAGTGAACCCTTTAATTTTTCAATTTGGCTTGCAAAGTAAATACTATTTTCCGGATTTATCAAGATTAATTTTTCATAAATCTTGATTGCTTTATCAATATTACCTTGCTTTAATTGAATCTTTGCCAAAGTTTCGCTAACTATTGCATCATTATCCAAACTACTATATTTTGCCTGATCAACAGGATTGAAGAACTCACGTTTGGGGGTGATCTTCGGTTCATTCTTTATAAACCTGTCAATAAGTTCCTGTTTATTCAGCGAAATGCCATTTTCTGCATCTTTATCATCAAGGTTGTCTGACTTATTATCACCCGGTAGTTGTTGGATATCATAATACGAAGGTGCATAATTAAACTCATCAGGCTGTGTTTCAGTATTACCCTTAACTCCTTCAGCCTCATTAACGTCAATATCCCTGATTTTTTCAGCGCCCACAATATCAGGTTCACCTGCCTCTGCAATTCCACCAACGTTAAGAACATCAATCTCTTTAAACCTATCAGCGTTAAGGACATCAGCCTCTTTAACCCCAACAGCATCCATTACGTCAACCGCTTTAATCCTGCCAGCATCCGTAACATCTGCCTCTTTAATCCTGCCAGCATCCGTAACATCAACCTCTTTAGCACTGGCAGCTCTAGTATCAACGACCTCTACTGTTTCATCAGGATCCCTATCACTGATGACAGGATCAGAAACAGACCCGGCAATAGATGTAAGCTCTGCAATAGGGATATGTTCATCACTAACACCGTTATCTGCAGTTATGTTCTCCTCAATTTCTTTAGTTCCGGTAACGCAGGCAGCCGATTGATAACCACTTTCTTCATTTGCAATCTCTTTAAGCCTGGTTGCAATGATTCTTTGTAGTTCTTGTATATAATCGTCTTCTGATTTACAAACTGTATCCTTTGATTTTGTTTGATCCTCTAAAGCAACATTCTTCTCAGTCAGAATATTTATTCCATCGTTTATGTTTACATCCTCTTTTGCCGTTACAACTTGCTTTACGGTCTCTGCTGCCTGAGCTGTCTTTTCTTTGGATGCTTGTTCTTGATAAATCTCTTCTTTTACGGATGCCCCAGTTTCTATTTCAGCAACAGAAGGCGTAACGGGTGATATTTCGTTAGTATCGTTTATTAATTCCTTTTCAGGCAACACATTTACAGGTGCATCCTGTTGAAGCGTTGCATTTGGGCAGCCCGTTACAACACTTCTTTCATTTTCAATCAGGCTCTTTAACTTTAACCTGCTGCCTGAATAAGCAACGGAGACTTTAAACTGGTTATTATATAGAATGCTGTCAACCGCTTTAAGGTTCATGGTCAGTAACATTTGGGCTATCTGACAATAAGGTACGCTTTCTACCACCTGCTTAACATCAGGAAGCGTATCTGAATTAAGCAGATCAGGTTGCCTGATGATTGAAATAAAAAGCGATGGGTTCATGATTTACCAATTAACGACTGATTTATTAAAGATTTCTTCCACCAATGCCTCGCTAATCCGGGTAATCAATGCTTCCTCAATAGAATTCAAGTCAAGGGTACTGCTATAATCTTCATACCTTGTAAAAGAGCTTTCAAAATTATCCTTTGGATTATACTTATTTATGAACCTGACATTAACCGATATTTTCAAGCGGATAAGTGCAGCAGTCTGATCACCGGTAATTGCAACGGGTTCTGTTCCATAGCTGGTAATTTCCCCTTCAAGGTGCAGGTCGCCATTACGTGGAACCAGGTTTAGACTTGTTTGCGATGAAAATTTTTCTTTTAGCTTTTCTGTAAAAGTCTGGCTTAATGTTGGCTGTACTAATTCAGATTTATTAGGGAAGTTTGACACGGATATAGTTTTTGCCTCAGGTGGAATAGATGCTCCGGTAAAGGAATAAACCCCACACCCGGGTACTACCAAGGCAAGCATTACCAAACAAAGCGCCTTACTTATGCTTTGCAATAACAACCTGCCTGTACCGTGCATTTCAAAATTCTTCATTCTAAATTTACAAGACCTGTTATAAATCATCACTTTTTACTTTCCCGACTTAACATTATTCTTCTCTTTTAACTTACCTTACTTGTTAAATATCATATTCTTTAATTTTCCGGTAAAGAGTTCTTTCAGATATCCCCAGTTCCTTTGCAGCTATCTTTCTTTTCCCTTTGTTTTTATCTATGGCTTTCTTAATCATTTCAACCTCTTTCTTTCTGATTGAAAGAGACTCATCAATTATTTCAGGAGCATAAAAAGCCTCCATCATATTTTGATTATTAGACTGATGGAGTTCTATTGATGGGGAGTTTTCTGACTCCTCAACTTCTTTATATAACTGCTTAATGATAGGATAATGCTGCATATCATTGCTAACATCACCTTTCTTTATAATATCAACAACAAGTTTCTTCAAGTCATTGATATCTCTTTTCATGTCAAAAAGGACTTTGTAGAGCAGTTCCCTTTCCGACATGTCGCCAGAGGCAATTTCTTTATTATATAATATGGGTAGATCACGGTGTTCATCAGGTAAGTAATGTCGTAATATATCAGCCGTAATCACCCGTTCCTTTTCAATGATTGATATTTGTTCCGTAACATTCTTCAACTGCCTGATATTGCCCTGCCATCTAAAGCCGGTTAGCATCTGTTTTCCGGAATCATCAAGTTCAAGAGGGGGCATTCTATACTTTTCAGCAAAGTCAGAAGCAAATTTTCTGAAAAGCAGTACAATATCTTCTTTGCGATCGCGTAAAGGGGGAATAAAAATAGGAACTGTATTAAGCCTGTAAAAAAGATCTTGCCTGAACCTTCCTTTATTGATAGCTTCCTGAAGATCAACATTCGTAGCCGCAACCACCCTGACATCTGTTTTAAGGACTTTAGAGGAACCAACTCTTAAGAATTCCTTTGATTCAAGCACTCTTAAAAGACGTACCTGTGTAGAAAGGGGTAGTTCAGCAACTTCATCCAGGAAGATGGTCCCTCCGCTTGCTACTTCAAAATAGCCCTTTCGCGCTTCATTTGCTCCTGTGAAAGAACCTTTTTCATGGCCAAAAAGCTCTGAATCAATAGTCCCTTCAGGAATTGCGCCGCAGTTGACTGCAATATAAGGCCCATGCTTACGGGCACTTAACTGATGAATCAGCTTAGGAAAGACTTCCTTACCTACACCACTTTCCCCATTTATTAAAACAGTAATATCAGTCCCCGCGACCTGGCTTGCAATATCAATAGCTCTTTCAAGCAAAAGAGAATGACCTGTAATCCCAAAACGCTGCTTAATTGATTGTATATCCATAATTTAATGCCTGGTTAATACCCGGCTTTCCAGTGCAAATTTACGAAAAACAACTGACTTCTGCCATATTAGTACGTCAATAACTGCCAAAATGACAATTTACTTCCTTATTCTTGCACCTAACTCCTGCTCGAGCATCTTTGACAGCTTATCCATAAAGCTTTCTATCTCTTTGTCAGTAAGTGTTTTGTTCTCATCCTGAAGCATAAAACTAACGGCATAAGACTTCTTCCCTTGCTCTATCTTGTCGCCCTCATAAACATCAAAGAGGTTAACGCTTTTTAAAAGATGCTTATTGACCCTGAAAGCCAGTTTTTCAATATCGGCATAGGAAATACTCTTTTCCAATACAAGAGCAAGATCTCTGCGGACTTCCGGAAACCTGGATACTTCTTTATAGATCACTTTATTCTTCTTGGCTAATGCAACCAATAGATCCCATTCAATAATGGCAACCCAAACAGGTTGGGCTATATTGAACATAGCTGTAAGTTCCTCCTTAAATATGCCGATAGTGTACAAATTGCTACCATTTATCTGGTAAGTCTGACCCGCTGAAAAGACAGAACTGTTGCATTCATTGGATGTTACTAATTTTGTATCGATGCCCAATAGCCGAAGGATGTTCACCATATAGCCATTCAGGAAATAATAATCTACCTCCTTACGTGCGTAATTCCAATGATCAGCATGTTGATTCCCTGTAACAAATATGGCAAGGTCTTTCTTTTCAGTATATCTATCGGTTACCTGATCACTTTTCGGCTGGCTATTTAATTTGTATACCGTACCAAACTCAAAAAACTTAAGACTGCTTTGCTTTCGATTTATGTTGTATGCCAATGATTCAAGACCACTGAAGACAAGGCTCTGACGCATTACGCCAAGTTCTTTGCTTAATGGGTTTAGTATGTTTACAGTTTCTTCTTCTTTGAACCATTTACTACCTTCATAATACAATGTACTGCTGAGGGAGTTGGTCATAATCTCATTAAAATTATTGCTCACTAAATAATCAGCAACTCGATTATATAGACTCTCCTGATCAGGTTTATGAGTATATGAAATACTTGACTGCATTTGTAGCCCGCTCTCTATCTTGTTATATCCATAAATTCGCAGTATTTCCTCTACTATATCTGAAGTTGTTTTAACATCAGCCTTAAAAGGAGGCACAGATATAAGCATTCCTTCATCATTGCTGCTATTAATCTTAATCTGAAGTGCTTCAAGTATATGAGCAATAGTATCGCGTGACAGCTTTTCACCAATCAGTTTATCCACTTCAGAGTATTTCAGGTCAATTTCAGCAAAAGGAACAGGCACCGGATAAATGTCAACAACAGAAGAAGCTATTTCCCCTCCTGCCAATTCTTTGATGAGCAATGCAGCTCTTTTAAGCGCTGTAATAGTAATATAAGGATCAGTTCCCCGCTCATATCTGAAAGAGGCATCTGTTTTTAAGCTATGTAACTTTGAAGTTTTCCGTATAGTAACCGGGTTGAAGTAGGCACTTTCAATAAAGATTGAAGTAGTTGCAGCAGTTACTCCTGATTTTTCACCTCCAAATACACCTGCTATACACATAGGCTCCGCAGCGTTACAAATCATCAGATCATTCCCTGATAAGGTTCTCTCTGTGTGATCAAGTGTAACAAATTTGCTTTCAGGTACAGCTTTTTTTACTATTATTTTATGACCGGTGATGGCATCAGCATCAAAAGTATGCAGCGGTTGACCATATTCAAAGAGTACATAATTGGAAACATCCACAATGTTATTGATAGGTCTCACCCCTATTGATTTAAGCCTGTTCTGTAACCATTCAGGGGAAGTGCCTACTTTTATATTATTAATTGTAATGCCTGAATACCTCAAACACCCTTCATTATCCTCTACAGTAACTGAAACAGGTAAATCGTTGTTATCTACTTTAAAGCCGTCAACATCAGGCCATTGAAAAGTTACATCACCCAGGTTACGGATTTTTATAGCAGCCGCCAGATCACGGGCAACACCCAGATGACAAATAGCATCAGAACGATTAGCGGTAATTCCGATCTCGAAAACAGTATCATTGACTATCCCAAAATAATCTGCTGCAGGCATACCTACCGGCGTGGTATCAGGCAAGACGAGAATACCGGCATGTGAATCACCAACACCTAATTCATCTTCAGCACAAATCATACCTTCAGATACTTCTCCCCTTAATTTAGACTTTTTAATTTTAAAGCTTTCTTCACCTTTGTATACCATGGCACCTTCAACAGCCACTATAACTTTTTGTCCGACAGCAACATTAGGAGCACCGCAAACAATATTCAATAGGTTTGGTCCTCCAACATCAACAGTAGTAATGTGTAATTTGTCAGCATTTGGATGTTGTTCACAGGTTATAACTTTACCGGTTACAAAGCCCTCTAACCCACCTTTTAAGGATTCATACTGTTCAACACCTTCCACTTCCAG
>JBAXYX010000056.1:0-14000 GCA_041670625.1 Lentimicrobiaceae bacterium
CATATCTTTATCATTATTTTAGCAGTAATGGAAATTTAGAATCATATGGAATGATACCATTAAACGCGCAGGCAGGTTTATGGGGATTAATAGCAGGTAGCGCGCTGCTTATCGGTGCAGCAGCAGGATACTTTTTAAAGGTTCCTAAAAAAATAGTAGCTTCCATCATGGCATTTGGCAGTGGAGTACTCATATCAGCACTTGCCTTTGATTTAATGGATGAAGCTTACAAAATGAGCGGTATTGTTCCTGCTGCCTTAGGGTTTATTTCAGGTGCTTCATTATTCACAGGTATTAATTTTCTGCTAACCCTGAAAGGTGCCAGGCACCGGAAACGATCAGGAACCATTCACCCTAAAAAAAACGAAACCACCGGGCTCGCTCTTGCTGCCGGCGCCTTACTTGATGGCATACCTGAGTCGATTGTTTTGGGATTAAGTTTACTAAAGGGTGGTACCATTAGTCTGGTGGCTCTAGTGGCTATATTTCTGTCAAACATTCCCGAAGGCTTATCCAGTGCCATAGGAATGAAAAGATCAGGAAGAAAAGCAATTTATATATTTGGGGTTTGGGGAATCATTACCCTGGTATCAGGGATTTCAGCATTTGCCGGCTATGCCCTTTTCAGGAATGTTGCTCCGGCTTATGTTGCTGCCAGTACCGCTGTTGCTGCTGGCGCCATACTTGCTATGATAGCGGATACCATGATCCCGGAAGCTTTTGAAGATGCGCACGTTTTATCAGGGCTGATCACTGCGCTTGGCTTTATCAGCGCGTTCTTCCTGACTAAAGCCCTTACTTAAAAGCAATCAATCTTTATTTCCTGAAGCTTTAATAAATACTCTGATGCTGAATCCAATCAGTGATACTCGTTTTATCGGCTTTGCGGCTACATCCTTACTAAACCTGCCTGTCAAGGAAGTACCCATCTCATCTTAATTCATCCGATTGATGATGAGCTATGGTGAGCTAGACTGATCTATCTTGATCTATACTGAGCTAGAATAATCTATCTTGAGTATGGAGCAGCCGACAAGTCGGCAAATTCTTTCCTGAGATATTTAAAGTAACCTGCAACAGCAATCATAGCGGCATTGTCGGTGGTATATTGGAAATCAGGAATAAAAACTTTCCATCCTTTACTCTGCATACTGAGTAACGCTGTGCGCAATCCTGAATTAGCTGATACCCCGCCGGCAATAGCTACCTCCTTAATTCCTGTTTGTTTTACTGCCATAACCAATTTCTTCATTAAGGATTCAACTATTGCATGCTGTATGGATGCGCTCAAATCAGCCATGTTGTTTTGAATAAAATTCTCATCTTCCCTAAGTCGGTCACGAACAAAATAAAGGAAGGAAGTCTTCAGACCGCTGAAGCTATAATCCAGCCCGCTAATATTGGGTTTGGAGAATTTAAATGCGGCAGGGTTCCCCTCTTTTGCATATTTATCAATGAATGGCCCGCCGGGGTATGGCAAACCTAATATCTTAGCAGCTTTATCAAATGCTTCACCTGCAGCATCATCAATAGTTCGCCCAAGCACTTCCATAGAGAAATAGTCATTTACTTGCACAATTTGTGTATGTCCGCCTGACACGGTAAGACAGAGGAAAGGGAAGCCGGGTACATCTTTCGGCTTTGCTTCATCCATAACGAAATGGGCAAGTACGTGTGCTTCCATATGATTAATTTCAACCAGGGGTATCTGCAATGCATAGGCAAACGACTTGGCAAAAGAAGTACCCACCAGTAAGGAACCCAACAATCCGGGGCCTCTTGTAAATGCCACAGCCGACAACTGTTCTTTTGTGATACCGGCCTTCTTAAGAGCAGTATCAACAACTGGTATAATATTTTGCTGATGTGCCCTGGAAGCCAGTTCAGGTACCACTCCTCCAAAGGCAGTATGCACATCCTGGTTGGCTGTAACATTTGAACATAAGGTAGTTTCCCTTAATACTGCTGCCGAAGTATCATCACATGAAGATTCTATACCGAGTATATATAGTGACATCATTAAAATATTTTATTGAATAAGGCGCTCTATTAGCTATTTTTGTGTTAATATTGATAAAATACGACTAAATTTCGGACTTTTGCAGGTTACTGCACAGTTTTTGATAGTCTATTGATATAAACGGGCAAAGTTATTAAAAAGTACTTATACATATTGGCTCTTCTGATGGTGGCTTTTGCCGGTAATATTACCGGACTGTATCTTGTTTTCAGAAGTCCGACCGTACAATCATGGCTTGTAAGCAAGGCTACTACTTATCTCTCCACAGAGCTGAACACGAAAGTGCACATTGGCAACATCGATATCTCATGGTTTATGGATGTTGTGTTGGATGACCTGTTGATTGAAGATCAATATAAACACACACTGGTAAAAAGTTCAGCCGTCAGAATTGATATTTCTAAAATTGACATTAAAAGAAGACACCTCAAAATTGACAAGGTCAGTTTGGATAACGCTGAAATTAATTTACTCAAACATATCACTGACAGTACCTTCAATTATACATTTATTGTTAACTATTTCACCACTAAAAAGGCCCCGACCGCTAAAGCGAAGCCCTGGATTGTTGAATTAAAGGGGGTTAGTTTGAGTAGTGCCAGGCTAAGGTATAGCGATGAGCATAAACCGCATTACTTTAAATTAATGGACTATAATCACCTGTTGATTTCAAGTATTAACCTTGATGTGAAAAATATCGCCATCGCCGGCGACAGCATCAAAGCAAGTATCGTAAAACTTGCAGCAGATGAAAAGTCAGGGTTGCAACTTCATAACCTGAGCGGCAATTTGACCATCTACCCTACTAAAATTATTGCCCGTGATCTTCATATCATGACCCAGGGAAGTGATTTGCAGACTGATTTGCAGTTCTCTTTTAAGAATTTGAGAGCCTTTAACAGTTTTATTGACAGCGTAAGGATTGATGCACTTTTCAGGCCTTCATCACTTGACCTGAATGAATTAAGATTTTTTATAAGCAGTATGACCGGTATGGAGAACCTGCTGTACTTTGATGGATCCATTCGTGGCAAGATTTCTTCGCTTAAAGCAAGGCAATTTCACCTGTCATTTGGTAATAGCTCTTCATTTGATGGAGATATAACCATGGACGGGCTTCCCAATTTTCAAGAGACCTTTATGAATATTAAAGTCAGAAATTTGTCGACTGATTATTATGATCTCACCAATATCAGGCTACCCGGTGAGAAAAAACTTACCCTGCCTGAGGAAATTAAACGCATAGGATTGGTAGATGTTAAAGGGTATTTTACCGGCTTCTTTTATGATTTTGTGTCCTCTGCCGACTTTACCACCAGCATTGGCAAACTTGAAACTGATTTAAGCCTGCAAACAGGAAGGGGTAAGTTATTAAAATACGGAGGTCAATTTAATCTGAAACAATGGGATCTTGGCAAGACTTTCGATGTTCAGGGCAAAGTAGGTAAGATCGATTTCTCATCATCTATTAACGGTGAAATCCTGGATTCAAAGCACAATAGCATGTCGTTAGATGCTGTTATAGAAAGCGTTGTGCTATTAAAGAATGAGTTTAACGGAATAACTATTAACGGGCAACTCATCAACCGTCTATTTAATGGCAACCTGTGTATGAATGACGAGTTGGCTAATCTGGATTTTGCCGGAATCATTGATTTCTCCGATAGTATTCCGAGGATAAATTGTACCGCTACTCTGGAGGATGCATACCTGAGCAGGCTTAACCTTTGGGAACGGGATAGCAGTTCACGAATCTCCACTACTATGGATCTCAACTTTACGGGTTCAAATATAGATAATTTGATGGGGTACCTGCGTTTCGACCATACAACCTACTCTGAAAATGGCAAGGATTACTATATTAAGGCTGTAGAATTGAACACGGTACAAATCAGTAGAGAAACTAAAAAGCTTGCATTAAAATCTGATTTTGTGGATGCATCCTTTTATGGGCTATTCTCTTTTGCCGATTTTTATCATTCATTATCAAACATCATCAGCTCATATATGCCGTCATTGCAATTGACACCGATGGCACAACAGGTCATTAAGAAGAATCAGATGTTTGAATATTCAATCCAGTTAAAGAACATTGAACCACTCTGTCAACTCTTTGTACCTGACCTGTCACTCAAATCAGAAGCCTCCATATTTGGAAGCTATGATTCAAAAAATAATAATATAGTATTAAACGGCCTAGCTGATGAATTTTTGTTCAAGGGTGTCAGATTTAATAACTGGTATGTCAGGGGCAAAAATACAGGTGCATCACTGCAATTGATAACAGGTGTTTCATCCATAATATTAAACGAGTCAGTTAATAAACCAGAGACCAACATGGGTATGGAGAACTTTGTGTTCAAAACCTTTATGCAGGGTGATAGTGTAAAGTTTAATCTTGACTGGGATGATGTGGTACCTGAAGATATAAACACAGGTCATATTAACGGATACCTCTCTTTTAGTGACTTCCCCAAAATACATGGTCGCTTTAATAAATTTGATGTGATGATCAACAATAAAGCATGGTCAGCTAAACAAAACGAGGATCTGATTATTGATTCCACTTCTGTTTTTGTTGATAATATGGAGATCTTCAGCAGTACACAAAAGCTACGCTTATCAGGGAAGATATCTGAGAATCCCGAGGATGTTCTTACATTGCACTTTGATAATCTTGATATTTCAAATGTTGACATCCTGATAAGTACTGACAATATCGATTTCGACGGAGTACTCACCGGAGGTATTACTTTACGTGATATTTATCATACACAACAGATAGAAGCAGAGGTTGAAGTAAAAGACTTTGCCTTCAACAAGGAGGTGATGGGTGATGCAACCATACATAGCAAATGGAACCAGGCTATTTCAGCACTCGATATTAATCTTGATGTAATCTACCAGGGTAATTTCAGCACCCACTATCCTATCAGGGCAAAAGGACAGATATATCCGGGTAAAAGGCCTGAAGGTAACCTTGATCTTGATGTAGATGTAGTCAATTATAAACTCGCTTCATTGAACCCTTTTATGAAAGGGATTGCGTCAAACATAAAGGGATTTGCTAACGGTAGTTTGAAACTGCAGGGCACTTTTGATAAACTGTTGATTACGGGTGAGCTGGACTTACTGAGAGCTCAAATGAAGGTTGATTATCTGAATGTTACCTATTCCTTTGCCAATAAAGTAATTGCTGAACCTAATATGATCCGGTCAGACCAGATTATGCTTTATGACTCCCTGGGTAATACCGCTGTTTGCGACTTCCGGCTTGCTCATGATAACTTCAGGAATATCAGAATGAACATTGATATCCTGACTAATAAGATCAGTGCATTGAATACTACCTATAAAAACAATAATTTATTTTATGGATCAGCATTTGCATCCGGAAATGTCAAAATCAACGGATCATTTTCAGACATTAACATCAACATTGGTGTCAGGCCTGAAGCTAATACTAAGTTCTACATTCCCATTAACCTGGCAGTTAGTGCTACTGAAAATAGCTTTATACGATTTGTAGATAAAGAGAAGACTGACAAACAGGATGCTGATATTTATGCACCCCGTATTACAGGAACTGAAGTAGATATGAACATTCAGGTAAATGATAATGCGGAAATACAGTTATTCCTTCCTAAGGATATTGGTAATATTAAAGGTACGGGTTTTGGTGATATACAAATGTCCGTAAACAAGCAAGGTGAAATGTCAATGTATGGGGATTATCGAATGAATCAGGGATCACTCCTGTTCACGCTCGGCAATATCATTAACAGAGACTTTACTATTGAAAACGGAAGTTCTATATCTTTTCAGGGCAGCCCCTATGATGCTGATCTTGATATAAGCGCCATTTATAAAGTTAAAGCTTCCTTGGAAGGATTATCAGACCAGTATGCAGGTGTAACGATTCCGGTTAACTGTATCATAAAGCTGAAAAATAATTTGAGCAATCCTGACATCTCGTTCAGTATCCGTTTGCCGGAAGCCAATAATGATCTGAATCAATTGGTCTTTTCTTCTATTGATACCACTAATCAGGTGGTCATGACCCATCAGATTGTTTCATTGCTGGTAATGAAATCATTTGCTTTCACATCTTCACAAACTTTGGCCACCAGTGTCAGCTCTTCATCCATTGACGTACTGACTAACCAGTTAAGTAATATGCTTTCACAGATCAGCGAAAAGGTTGACATAGGAGTTCAATATCATACCGGCAATGCACCTACTGATGAGGAAGTTGAAGTTGCCCTTTCAACTAATCTCTTTAACGACAGGGTTTCCATTGATGGTAACGTGGGCATGTACACTACCGGAACCACTCAGAATGCCAGTAATATTGTAGGTGATGTTGTGGTTGACGTAAAGATTACCCCTGATGGACGTTTCAGGGTCAAAGCTTTTAACAAGTCCAATCCATTCGATATCAGTACTACTTCTTACTCAGCATTTAAACAAGGTATAGGTGTGTATTACCGATATGAGTTTGACAGGTTCTCCGATATATTTAAAAGAAAAAAGAAAAAAGCATTAATTACACCTTAATTCGTTATCTTTATCGAAGCAATCCCTAAATGTCATGAAAATTCTCTATCGTTTTAATACCTTGATCCTTATCCTCTTTATAGCAGTCTTTCAACTGAAAGGGCAAGTTGTAATAACCACAGATGATATGCCTGACGTTGGGGACACCATCAGAGTGAGTCTGGCGGATGCAAGAGGGTTAGCTGATCCTTCAGTAACAGGTTATAATTTTTCATGGGACTATTCAACCCTTGAGCCCAACTCACAGAATGTGATACAGTATGTTAGTCCTACCTCAACTCCTTTCTTATACCAAATTGCGTTCAACCCGATGGTATCAAATCTGGCCAGTCCGATTAACAATCTTGATTTCTTTTCAGGTGAAGTAACAGATGCATACATTTTTTACAAGAATACAAGCAGTGAATATGTATGTGCCGGTTATGCTGCTTCAGTCTACAACCTGCCTATACCTCTGAAATATGGGCAACCAGAACGCTTATATAAGTTTCCACTTTCAGTATCTTCTGTCCCTGATTCAAGTATTTCAGAGTTTGTGTTAGATTATCCCGATATGGCGTATTTAAGCATTCATAAGAAACGGGTAAATTCTGTTGACGGGTACGGATCTCTGATTACTCCCTTCGGCACATTCAATACCCTGAGGATTAAATCGTTTATCTACGAGCATGACAGCATTTACCTGGATTCTTTACAGGCCGGCATTCCTCTTTACCGTAATTATATTGAATACAAGTGGTTAAGTAACGAATATCCGGAGCCTATTCTGACTATAACACAGGAAGGTTTATTAGTAAATGCGCAATATATTGATTCAGTCAGGGATGTTACACCTTTAACCGTTTCAGTAGGTCCTGACGTTACCGTATGTCCCGGTGAAGAAGTAACAATTACAGCCTCTGTTGACGGTGGGGAGCCTCCTTACTCCTACTTGTGGAACAACATGGAAGCCACGCCTTCAATTACTGTAACGGCTGAGGATAGCACCTCTTACTATGTACTAGTAACTGATAGTAAGAACAACTTTGCTATGGATTCCATGGATCTGAACGTATTACCCTTGGTTCCGGTAACCCTTGGTAACGACACCCTTCTTTGTGCTGATCATTCTCTTACTTTTACTATTTTAGGAATTTATGACCAGGTTGTATGGTACGTCAATGATGTACAGCAAGCTACAGGGCAGGCGTTTACAATTGATTCAACCGGAATTGGCATCAATGAGGCGACTGTAAAAGTGGAATACTTACAGGGTAATTGCCCTGGCTCTGATGAGATAAAAGTCACTTTCCACCTCTGCAACGCAATTCAGGAAACACCTGCTGATCGGTTGATCCTGGTTCCCAATCCTGTTGGTAAAACGCTGACTGTTCAGAGCACAACATCATTGAAAGAACCATCAATCACTATAACCAGTCTTACCGGTAACAGGAAGGCCTTCAAAATAATCAGCAGTACTTCAAATAAGATCACTATAGACGTCAGAGACCTGGTACCCGGTATCTATTTCATAACTATAGGAAATAAAGATACCAGGATTTCCAGAAAATTCGTGAAGATGTAACCTCTTGCTATTGAAGTAGAACATACCCTTTGTAATTACATGTACCTCTTTTGAAGTAAAACGTACTTCATCTGAATAGCACAGAACTCTTTTGAAGTAGCATATACCACTTCTGAATAGTACGTTTCTCTTTTTCAGTAACACGTACCACTTCTGCATCAAAGCGCACCTCCTTGCAGCATTACGCACTGCTTCAAAATGATTGCGCCTCTATAAACAGGTCACTATCCTTAAAATCTACAAATGGGTTACTATCCTGAAAAGTTGAGGGTACCGCTGTTGAAATAGCACGAAACGCTCTTCAAGTAAAATATGCTTTTGTTGAAGTAAAACGCACCACTTCTGAATAGTACGTTTCTCTTTTGAAGTAACATGTACCTCATCTGAATAGTATGTAACCCTTTTGAAGTAACACGTACCTCTTCTGAATCAAAGCGCACCTCCTTGCACTATTACGCGCTGCTTCAAAATGATTGCGCCTCTATAAACAGGTCACTATCCTTAAAATCTACAAATGGATTACTATCCTGAAAATCTATAAATGGGTTACTATCCTGAAAAGTGGAGAGTACCGCCATTCTGAAATAGTTGTAACCGCTACCCCATACAGAGTTACTATCCTTAAAAGTGGAGAGTACCGCTGTTGGAATAGCACGAAACGCTCTTCGAGCTCTTCTAGTAAAACATGCTTTTGTTGAAGTAAAACGCACCACTCCCCAGGTAATAACTTTATACGCGATTCTAAGGAGGATATCGAAGTTCTAAACTGCTGTAACTTAATTACACTCAGTAAGATACAGACTTTTATGAGCATATTCATTTTAGTGCTAAAAAAATCATCATAACAAATTGATTAGTAACATATTAAATATCATGATCGGTTATTGGCAGATTATTCACTTGAAAAAAAATAACACTATTGACTATTAACACAACGTGTTGATATACAATACCCAGACTCTCTATAGTTGCAACAGAGTTTCATGCTGTTTCTACAAAATAATATTTACAGTTGCACAATTTTATCTTTACAGTTTAAACAATTTCACCATCCTGCAATAACCCATTAAAAAAGCACCACGATGGGTTCTCCCTTCTTTTGTATCAAAGCCACATTCCCCCTCTTATATAAAGCAATTAACTATTAACCACTAACCGTAAAGCATTCAGCATTAACCTTTAACCATTTACCGTAAAGCATTAAGCATTAACCTTTAAACACTAACCGTAAAGCATTCAGCATTCAGCATTAATCTTTAACCACTAACCGTAAAGCATTCAGCATTAATCTTTAACCACAAACTACAAACCACCAACCGTTAAGTATTAAGCATTAAACATTGATCTTTAAACATTTAGCATTAGAACAGCACCTTTAACCATTTAGTATTAACCTTTATGCATTTAGCACTAACCATTACATCTTACTTTGTTCACATTTGCGAAATAAGTATCCGGAAACGGACACTCAAAGGAATAACACCCTTAAAATAAGGTTGCATGACATTGATATACAGCTTTTTAAATGCTTTGGCACGCTTTTAGTATTAAGGAGAATAGAACACGGTAAAATTAAATACCATGAAAACAAAACTCACATTAGCATTTATCTTTCTACTCCTGAATGCAGTGTTACTTTCAGGTGGAAACATTAACCCGAGCTATCCGGGAAACGACACTCTTGCAATAACTAGAACTATGGTTAGTTTACCAATGGCTGAGGATGAAAGTTATATAAATGATATTCCTTTTGACACCAGAGTTGTTGCATTGAAATCATTATATAACAACCTTGCCAAACCTGAAGCTGAAACTTATATCAACGACATACCTTTTGATACTTATAAAGTTGTTAACTTACTCAAGAGTTCGATAAAAGACATTCATCCGGAAGAGGAAGCTTACGTTGATGATATCCCTTTTAATACTGCAGACGTAGTTTCTGATTATGGACTAAAAGCAAACAATAAGTCAGTCGTTTCTGATAAAGTAAAGTTAAACGATTAAGATTTTTAGTGAACTTGTAAATCTCAGATCGCTTAGTGCAACTAAGGGTTCCATGTTCGGGGCCCTTTTTTTATGCTTTAGCTTTTCATTGCAGTCATAACTAGAATAATAATGTGTACAATTGAATTATTCCAAATTAGGCAAAAGAGAGATAGCGATATTTAAGCAGTTGATATGTATAATTATAGCCAAGTATTTTTCTAATGCGTAGCATTAGACATTTTAAAAAAAAACCGCTGTATTTGTTGTTATAAAAGGCCTACAGAAGTTTTTAGAATTCACTTTTCACCTCCAATGAGTAATTTGGGATTAGTCAAAAGAATATCCTTTATAAAGACTGAAGATGCATTAGCCGTAGATAGTATTAAGCAGATAGTATAAATTAGATCATGAGACTCAGGAAGATTTACGTTTGCGAATAATGTCACGCAACAGTGAAGCCTTTTCATACTCTTCATGTTCAATGGCTTCTCTCATCATTTGTTCTAGTTCATTGACAGTAAATTTATCATAGTCATACTCCTCATCAACATCCAAACTTCCGTTAGCCAGTTGATCAATATCAGGCTCTTCATCAATTGACACACCGGCTCCGGTTAATACGGTTTCATAGGTATAAATAGGACAATTAAACCTAACTGCAAGAGCAATGGCATCAGAAGTCCTTGAATCAATTTCTTTAATAGAAACCCCGTCGGAACAAATCAAGGTAGCATAAAATATGCCCTGAGCAAACTTGCTAATAATAACTTCCTTAAACGATATACCAAAAGTATCAGCAAAATTCTTAAACAAGTCATGGGTTAATGGGCGAGGTATTTTAATCTGTTCTATGTGAAATAAAATAGCCTGCGCTTCAAAAGTATTAATCAAGATAGGCAAGCGCCTTTTACCTTCCGATTCGCCAAGTATCAGAGTATATGCCCCGCTTTGCGACTGGCTATTAATCATTCCAAGTAATTTTAATGGAATTTTCTCCATCCGGTTTAGTTTATTTTAGTTGATAAAGTTAAAAAATAATTACGACTATTCAGGTTCTTTTCTGATAATTTTTCCTTCAAATAAAAAAAGCTCCTAAAAACAATAAATTTTTAGCTATGCAAACGTTTGCGAAAAATGGAAAAACATACTAAAAATCAAGCTTTTGCATAAATTATTTTCACGCTAATTGTTTATTAATAAGCCTTTTGGTTAAAAATAATTACTATTGTTGTATTGCTATTAATACAATCTTCCCTAAATTTGTAAAATGTTTTGGTTAAACATATAATAAATCCTAAATCCCTACTTATGAAGAAGCTCCTATTGATTTCAACCCTTTTTGCTTTACCTTTCGCTTCTATGGCCAGTGAAGCTGATCTTCCGATTCCCGATTTGAGTACAAGTTACTTTCATAATCTGGGCATGAATGGCCATTCATTGCTTGCATGGGGTATCTTCATTATAGCTTTGGGAATGTTATTCGGATTATGGCAATTTATACGCATCAGGAAACTACCTGCTCATTATACCATGTTAAACGTTTCAAACATTATTTATCAAACGTGCAAAACATACCTTATTCAACAGGGCAAATTTCTGTTAATACTCTTTCTTATTATTGGTTCTGCTATCTTTTATTATTTCTATGGTTTGAATCAAATGGCATTTCCTAAAGTAATGCTTGTATTACTATGGTCCGTCTTGGGAATTTCAGGCTCATATAGTGTTGCATGGTTCGGAATAAGGATCAACACTCTTGCCAACAGCAGAACATGCTTTGCTTCGCTGCGTTCTAAACCATGGAGCGTGGTCTCCATTCCACTTCAGGCAGGAATGAGTGTCGGACTTCTACTGATCACTGTTGAGTTGATCATGATGATAATCATACTGCTGTTTGTTCCCGGTGATAGTGCCGGTGCCTGCCTGGTTGGGTTTGCTATAGGAGAATCATTAGGAGCCTCAGCACTTCGTATCGCAGGTGGTATCTTCACTAAAATTGCTGACATCGGCGCTGACTTGATGAAGATTGTATTCGCCATTGGCGAAGATGACCCTCGTAACCCCGGTGTAATTGCCGATTGCGTTGGTGATAATGCAGGCGACAGTGTCGGTCCTACTGCCGATGGATTTGAAACCTATGGCGTAACAGGTGTTGCCCTGATTTCTTTTATCATTCTGGCCATGGGGTTTGAATTTCAAAGCACCCTTATCGTATGGATTTTCGCTATGCGTATTCTTATGGTCTTTACTTCTATATTTTCCTATGGCATTAACCAGGTAATCTCAAAAGCACGTTTTAGCAATAAAGCCGAATTTGATTTTGAAGCCCCGCTTACTTCGCTGATCTGGATAACATCAATCATCTCCATCATTGTAACCTTCAATATCAGTTGGTTGTTGATTGGCGACCTTCAGGCAGGGCTCTGGTGGAAACTTGCTTCTATTATAAGCCTTGGAACTCTTGCTGCTGCTATCATTCCTGAAGTCACTAAAGCTTTCACAAGTTCAAAATCAAGGCATGTACAGGAAATTGTCACTGCTTCACGTGAAGGAGGAGCATCACTGACTATCCTGTCAGGAATTGTTGCCGGTAACTTTAGCGCATTCTGGAAAGGAATGGTTATAGTAGGTTTAATGGCTGGTGCTTTTGCTGTTTCAACTTTGGGGCTCAGTGAAATCATGGAATATCCGGCAATATTTTCTTTTGGGTTAGTTGCTTTCGGCTTCCTTGGCATGGGCCCTGTTACTATTGCTGTTGACAGCTATGGCCCGGTTACTGATAATGCACAGTCAGTTTTTGAACTTTCACAAATAGAAAAAGTACCCGGTATTCAAACAGAGATAGAACGTGATTTTGGCTTTAAGCCTGACTTTGCACAAGGCAAGCACTACCTGGAAGCTAATGATTCAGCAGGTAACACTTTCAAGGCAACTGCCAAGCCTGTACTCATTGGAACTGCTGTAATTGGCGCTACAACTATGACCTTTGCTATTATTTTGATGCTTAAACAGCTTGGTTTGTTAAACCTCAGCCTTACTGATGCCCCTGTAATTCTTGGATTTATTTCAGGAGGTGCTGTTATATTCTGGTTCGCAGGCGCTTCTATTCAGGCTGTGACTACCGGCGCGTATCGTGCTGTGGAATTTATCAAGCGGAATATTCATCTCGATAAAGAAAAAGCCGATATTAATGACTCAAAAGCAGTGGTTAAAATTTGTACTCAATACGCCCAGAAAGGGATGTGGAACATATTTGGTGTTATCTTTTCACTCACCCTGGCATTTGCTTTCTTTGATCCTAACTTCTTTGTGTCATATCTGATTTCAATTGCTGTTTTCGGACTCTTTCAAGCTATGTATATGGCCAATGCCGGTGGTGCTTGGGATAATGCAAAAAAAGTAGTAGAAGTAGATCTCAAGATGAAAAACACTCCTCTTCATGATGCCACTATTGTTGGAGATACCGTAGGCGACCCATACAAAGACACTTCGTCAGTTGCCTTGAACCCGATTATCAAGTTTTCAACCCTGTTTGGATTACTGGCAGTGGAAATAGCCGTAAAAATGAGTATCGCTGCTACAAATAGCGGATCAACCGACTATACCTCTATTATTGGTAGTGTTTTCTTTCTAATCGGTCTGTTCTTTGTCTACCGGTCATTTTATGGAATGCGTATTAAAAAATAAGCACGCATCAAGGAAGCATTGTGTTATAAATCAATGGACCATTACTCCTATGCTAAAAAGCATGGTACTTGCGATGACTAGTTCGTGATGACTCGTTCTTGATGGCTAGCTCGTGATGACCAGTTCTTGATAACTCGTTCCTGATGACTAGTTCGTGATAACTAGTTCGTGATAACTAGTTCG
>JBAXYX010000057.1:0-13888 GCA_041670625.1 Lentimicrobiaceae bacterium
ACGTATGGGCGATACCATGCTGCTGGCCACTGTGGTAGCCAAAAAGGAAGCTGGTGAGAACGTTGATTTTATGCCTCTTACCGTTGAATATCGTGAAAAATATGCTTCTTCAGGCCGTTTTCCAGGCGGGTTCTTTAAAAGAGAAACCAGGCCTTCAGATTATGAAATCCTGATTGCCCGTATGGTGGATAGAGCTTTACGCCCACTATTCCCTGACAACTTTCATGCTGAAACACAGGTCATCATTACCCTGATCTCATCAGATAACAATATATTACCTGATGCTATGGCAGGTTTAGCAGCTTCCGCTGCTCTTGCTGTTAGTAACATCCCATTTAATGGTCCGATCTCTGAAGTAAGGGTGGCCCGTATTAATGGTGCTTTTGTTATTAATCCTACCGTATCAGCGTTGGAAGAAGCTGATATTGACCTGATGGTTGCTGCTTCAATCGACAATATAATGATGGTTGAAGGTGAATTGAAAGAAGCCTCCGAGTCTGATTTGATCGACGCATTAAAAGCTGCTCACGAAGCTATAAAAATACAGTGCCAGGCTCAGTTGGATCTGGCTGCCATGGTTCCTGCTTCTTCACCTAAACGTGAATATTGTCATGAAACTAATGACGACGAATTAAAACAGCGGTTACACGATTTTTGCTATGATAAAGTAGTAAAAATAGCCAGTGTTGCATCAGCTAAACATGAACGCAGTGATGCTTTCGAAGCTGTTTTAAGTGACTTTATTGCTACTCTTCCTGAGGAAGAAGCAAAAGAAAAAGACTTCATGATAAAACGTTATTTTAATGAAGTTGAAAAAGAAGGTGTACGTAATGTAGTCCTTGATACCAAGCAACGTTTGGATGGCCGTAAGCTTGATCAAATCCGTCCTATTTGGTGCGAAGTTGATTATCTGCCTGCTTGTCATGGTTCAGCTATCTTTACTCGTGGTGAAACACAGTCATTAACCACCGTTACCTTAGGCACAAAACTTGATGAACAAATTATTGATGGCGCTGTACTTGACGGAAAAGTAAATTTTACGCTCCATTATAACTTCCCGCCATTCGCAACCGGTGAAGTAAAGAGAATAGCAGGCATCAGCCGCCGTGAAATCGGTCATGGTAACCTGGCTCTTATGGCATTAAAGAATATGATACCGGGGCCGGATGTTAATCCGTATACCATCAGGGTTGTTTCTGATATACTCGAATCAAACGGATCATCATCTATGGCAACTGTTTGCGCAGGTACTATGGCATTGATGGATGCAGGGGTTAAGTTGAAAAAACCTGTTTCAGGTATTGCAATGGGATTGATTGCTGATCCTAAAACTAATCGGTTTGCTGTATTAAGTGATATTTTGGGCGATGAAGACCACCTTGGTGATATGGACTTTAAAGTTACCGGTACACGTGATGGTATCACTGCCTGCCAGATGGATATAAAAGTTGACGGACTTCCTTATGATGTATTAGCCAAGGCTCTTGAACAGTCAAAAGCAGGCAGGATGCACATACTTGGTGAAATTGAAAAGACTATTTCAGCTCCTCGTGAAGACTATAAACCACAGGTACCACGTATTGTTAAATTGAGTATCCCTAAAGAATTTATCGGTGCTGTTATAGGACCGGGCGGTAAGGTAATTCAGGAAATGCAACGTGAAACAGGCTCTACTATTGTTATTGAAGAAGTAGGTGAGTTTGGAGTCATTGATATCGTTTCGAATAATAAGGAAGCAATTGATGCAGTTTTGGAAAAAATCAAACGCATTGTTGCAATCCCTGAAATTGGAACTGTTTATCATGGCATAGTAAAAAATATTACTAATTTCGGAGCTTTCGTTGAAATACTTCCGGGAAAAGACGGATTGCTGCACATCTCTGAAATCACACATGAACGCCTTAAAGACGTTGAGAGCGTATTGAAGGTGGGTGACGAAATAGATGTTAAGCTCATTGAAGTTGATAGCAAAACAGGAAAGCTTAAACTTTCACATAAAGTTTTACTTCCTAAACCGGGTGAAGAAAACAAATAAATTAATGTCATAGCAGTTATCTGCCTAATTAAATTAAGGGATATAAATGAGGCAATTAAAGATTACTAAACAGGTTACTAACCGCGAAACAGCTTCGCTTGATAAGTACCTGCAGGAAATCGGGAAGGTGGAGTTGATCACTGCAGATGAGGAAGTCGCCTTGGCTCAGAAGATTAAACAGGGCGACCGTATGGCACTCGAAAAACTTACCAAGGCTAATCTTCGTTTTGTGGTTTCTGTGTCAAAACAGTACCAAAACCAGGGATTAAGCTTACCTGACTTGATTAATGAAGGAAATCTGGGTTTGATTAAAGCAGCTCAAAGATTTGATGAAACCAGGGGATTTAAATTTATCTCTTATGCTGTATGGTGGATTCGTCAATCAATCCTTCAGGCTCTTGCTGAACAATCACGTATTGTAAGGCTTCCGCTTAACAAAATAGGCTCAATCAACAAAATCAATAAGGCTTATGCAAAGTTGGAGCAGGAATATGAACGTGAACCAAATTATGATGAAATAGCCGGATTGCTTGAAATTACCGAAAATGAGGTTAAGGAATCTATGCGTAATTCAGGTCGTCATGTATCGATGGATGCTCCATTGGTGCAGGATGAGGACAATAACATGTACGATGTTTTGCGCAGTGATGACAGTCCGACTCCTGAAACAGAACTTTTGTATGAATCACTCCGTAAAGAAATTGAACGGGCGGTGTCAACATTGACTTGTCGTGAAGCTGATGTGATTCGTTTGTACTTCGGTTTGGGTGGTGAACACCCCCTGACGCTTGAAGAAATTGGTGAACGCTTTGACCTTACCCGTGAAAGAGTGCGCCAAATTAAAGAAAAAGCAATCAGAAGGTTGAAACACACTTCAAGAAGCAAAATATTGAAGACTTATTTGGGGTAGCTTCTATGGCTATTTGCAATGACAGCATCATATAAGGATACTGCATTCATCCAACTGATTTGAGAAATTATCTAATAGTAAAAGAGCGGCAATTGCCGCTCTTTTTTTGGTTAAATATACTTAACTTCGCACAAAATTAGATCTATGAGTCAACATTTAATTGCGCCTTCACTTTTGTCGGCCGACTTTGCGAACCTGAGCAGGGATATTGAAATGGTTAATAAGAGTGAAGCCGATTGGTTTCACATAGATGTGATGGATGGTGAGTTTGTGCCGAATATTTCATACGGAATGCCGGTGATTAAGGCTATCAGTAAATATGCCACTAAGCCGTTGGATGTTCACTTGATGATTATTAAGCCTGAAAGATATTTTGAAGCTTTTCGCGACTGCGGGGCAAATATTTTAACTGTTCATCTGGAGGCCGTAACTCATCTTCACCGGGCAATACAACAAATAAAAGGATTGGGAATGAAAGCCGGTGTGGTGCTCAATCCACATACTCAGATCATGCTGCTGGAGGATATAATTACTGATGTTGATTTGGTGACTTTGATGTCAGTGAACCCGGGTTTTGGCGGACAGCATTTTATTGAGCAAACTTATAACCGTATTGTAAAATTAAGGAACCTTATTGACATCAGGAAGTCAAAAGCTTTGATTGAAATTGATGGGGGAGTGGACCTTGATAATGCACCACTACTTATTAAAGCCGGCGCCGATGTGCTGGTTGCGGGCAGTACGGTATTTGGTTCAGCAAACCCCACTCTGACTATTAAACTCTTAAAGCAGAAAATATAACCGATACATGTTAAGAGAACCCAGGCAGATAAGGAGGTTCAATAGAAGACACCATCGATACGGTTGGTCAACAAAAAAGCATAACCGAAAGAATTAGTTAAAAATATAGCAGGCAGTAGTTAAGAGGGCCAAAAGCAGATACCAGAGTACTAAAATAGATACAACAGACACTCATGGTCAACAAAATAGCATAACCAAACGAAATAGTTGAAAACATAACCGATACATGTTAAGAGAACCCAGGCAGATAACGAGGTTCAATAGAAGACACCACCGATACGGTTGGTCAACAAAAAAAGCATAACCAAAAGAATTAGTTAAAAATATAGCAGGTAATAGTTAAGAGGACCAAAAGCAGATTCTAATTTAATAGAAAATATAACGGATACTTAAAAACTAAAACAATGAATGATGTATTAAAAGATCTGAAACCCGCCCGGGTGTATCACTATTTCGCAGAGATTTGTCAAATACCAAGGCCTTCAAAGCATGAAGGTAAAATTGCTGCTTACCTTGCTGATTTTGGCAGGAAGCATAATCTGGAAACCATTGTTGATAAAACCGGTAATGTAATTATTCGCAAACCTGCTTCGAAAGGCATGGAACACCTTAAAAGTGTGGTACTGCAAAGCCACATGGATATGGTTTGTGAAAAAAACAGTGATGTGCAGCATGATTTTGATACTGATCCTATTCAACCTTATATTGATGGTGGATGGATTAAGGCAAAAGGGACTACTCTGGGCGCTGATGACGGAATAGGGATTGCAACTCAACTCGCTATACTCGAAGCAACTGATATTGCACATGGCCCCATTGAATGTTTATTTACTGTGGATGAAGAAACCGGTTTAACAGGCGCTTTTGGATTAGATAAAACAACGTTAAAGAGTACTATTTTGCTTAATCTTGATTCTGAAGATGAAGGTGAGATATTTATTGGTTGCGCCGGTGGTAAGGATACGGTAATCACACTTCCCTGCAAAATGGAAAATAGTACGGTAAAAAGTGAAGGATATCGTATTAAAGTCAGCGGATTAAAAGGTGGTCACTCAGGTGATGATATCAATAAGGGATTGGGTAACGCAAATAAGATCCTTAACAGGCTACTTTGGGTTGCCACTCAGGAGTTTGAATTGAGACTGGCAAGTTTTAATGCCGGTAATCTGCGTAATGCTATTGCTCGCGAGGGCTCAGCAGTGGTTGCTATTCCTGCAGCCAAAGGAAAAGATTTTGTGAAATTCGTACAAGAATTCAACACAACCGTCAGAGCAGAATACAATATTACCGAACCGGGTTTGCTGATTGAAGCAGTTGCTGCTGAAAACCCTGCAAAAGTAATGGATCATGATACTCAGCAGAAACTGTTGAATTCAGTATATGCTTGTCCTCATGGTGTAATTGCTATGTCGGCCAGCATCCCTGATTTTGTGGAAACTTCTACCAACCTTGCATCCGTAAAAACAAAACAGGATAGCATTGAAATAACCACCAGCCAACGTAGTTCTGTTGAGTCTGAAAAAAATGATATTGGAAATATGGTAGTAGCTGTTTTCAACCTCGCGGGGGGTAAATCAGTACATTCTGACGGCTACCCGGGCTGGACACCTAACCCTGACTCCAAAATACTGGAAATATCAAAAGCAGCCTACGAACGCTTGTTTGGATATTCACCCAAAGTAAAAGCCATTCATGCCGGACTTGAATGCGGATTAGTTGGTGAAAAGTACCCATTGATGGACATGATTTCGTATGGCCCGACCCTGAGAGGGGTGCATTCGCCTGATGAACGGTTAGAAATTGCTTCCATGCAGAAATTCTGGGATTTCACCATCGAAATATTAAAGAATATCCCGAAAGCATAAGTCAGTTACATCAACTTTGTTTATGAATTTGCTATTAAAAGAGCCGGTATTAATACCGGCTCTTTTAATAGATAAGATGATTAATTTAGATGAGCGGATTAAATTCATATATTTGGTGTGTTCAATGCGCATGGCATTGGTAACCGTTTGAATATTTATACCCATTATTTTGAATTATGAGATCTTTAGTATCAACCCTGACGGTGATTTTTTCATTACTGATTTTCACAAACGGTAATGCTCAGGTTCTGAACCAGACTAAATTGTTAAAATTACTGCCACCCATACCCAATAATTTATCAACTGCTACAGAACAAGAAGTAAGTTCCTTCCAAGCAAGAATGGACTCTATTAGTTTGCTATTCTCCAATTATGAAGAGAATTATAAGAGGTATAGGTCGCCTGATGATATGATTAATAATAATGAAATAATGGAGTACTACGATTCAAGAGACAGAATAATGGAATTACACTCTTTACAGCGTGAAAAATATAACGATTTGTATTCTGCAACGGAAGCTCTCGATAATGAATTGTATGCTAAGAATGATTCCATACTTGAAATATTGAACCAATTAAAGTACGCAAACAAAGATGTCAGTGTGCAAGAGAATGAGTTGAACAGACAGGTTTATCATAATAAAGTGGAATGCAGCCAAAAGAAATCAGCATTGTTTACTAAATTTTTGAACGATTACAGGGCTGAACTTGACAACATAGAAGAGCTCTCTGACAAAACGGAAACAATTGGACTCCCTGATCACCTCAATAAAAATACTTCGTATGTACTCATGAATGTCAACAGATACCTGGGCTACTTTTCACAAGTATATCAGTATAATGTAGGTATATTAGTCACCGCCGGGGAGCTTTGATTTCATTAAACGTAAAAGCGTTGTTTGCTTATTCTGAATAGGAAATGGATACTATCTGTGTTACTTCTGCCGATAGTTATGATGAGCAGAATTCTTGAAATTATACAGTAAGGGGTATCCATCTGAAAAGATATGATCATAGATATGCTCAGGATACCCTGGCGTTATGATAGTCATGGGCTTCAGTATATCTATTTAATTCACTGAGGTAATATTTATTTTTATATTTATTTAAATCTCTTTTTTATATTTGTTGCTTAAACCAATGCTTCAAGGTAGTTTTACCCGGCATGATTCAACAATTGACAAGCACTCATGAAAAAGACTTTATTATTTTACCTGCTGGTATTCATAACAGCCGGAGTATTTGGCCAAAGCCGCGAACTTTCAGTTGCATTCTCCAATTACCGGATTGAAAGAAGTGAATATGAAATGGTTAATGGCACTAAAGAACTCCGGAATTCTGAAGCCGTGAGCCGGTTGTTCAATCTCAGTTACGGCTATTATATTCCTGTTTATTGTCCGCATCCAAATATCGGTATAGGTGTAAATGCATCCATATATTGGGGCATCCGCTATAGTTCGGACGCGCATCATGATGTATTTGCAGATGTTGGATTACCGGTTGCCGTTGCTTTACGCTATGGAGCCGGTTCCACCCGTGAAGCCTATAGCCCCGTGGGCGTTGGACTGGGTGCCGGCTATAAGCTGAATGCTATGGTAGTGCCTTTGGGTGATCCTTTTTTTGTTAAAGAAGATCCTTTTATTCTTTCGTTTTTCCGACCCTGTCTGTTTGCTGAACTGGTTTTCGATTATCAGAAGAGGGATAGGAGTTTCTTTGATAATTTCAAAATCCAGTTTGCTTTTCAGCCGGTAATGAATCAATCGAACTATTCCTCAGCGTTGGGCGAGGATATTGACTCAAAAATGTATTATTACTCCATTTCCTTTATCAAGTTCAATACTTTAGACTAAACAACAAACACTAATAAATTCAGTGCTTTAAATAACCAACAACCACATTTATTATGAAAAAGACTCTGCTTTTTTTATGCGTTATGATGCTCTCGGGTATGCTGTCGGCCCAGCAGGAAATGGGGAAGATTAATGTTTCTGATTGGGCGCTCTTCTCTATTGGCAGTAACAAACAACTGAAGAAGATCAATGATAGTACCATGTACGCTTATTACAGATCGGGGGTAAATAAGTCGGGCATCATGATTTATGATAAGTCAATGAATGTAATCAGGAATATCCCTTTGGACTTAACTGCAAATAAAAAGGTAATCTATAGCCGGAAAGCGTATGCTGAATTTATTGCCTTTCCTTATACATTTTACAGACCTGATATACGCGCTGTGGTAATTGTTGGTTATGTTAAGAATGATAAAAAGGATTATTCTATAGTGGGTATTACATACAGTATAGATGGTGCGGGATTACTTGACGTTCAGGAACTTGCCAATGCTTCTTCTGAAAATTTCATTATCAGGCCTTCGGAGAATGAAGAGTATTTTCTGGTGGGCGAATTGTTTAAAAAGGGAAAAGATCATGGTCCGAAGGTTGTTTATGATGTATTTAATAAGGAGTGCCAGAAGATATATTCTGCAAAGGGTAACTTTTTAAAAGACGGGGACAACTATTGTTTTCTGCTCGGAAATGGTGAACTCATTCATCACAATGTGAAAGAAGAGGGTAGAAAGATCACTTACATGTTTACCAAATTTGATGTCCTGGGTAATGCAGCGATGGCTTCTTTTGCTCCGCTTAAGGCCGATATTTATAACTATGATCATTTTGATGTGGTTAAGTCAGACGATGGTGAATATTTTGCCTCCTGTACGAAATACAGAAAAAAAGCAGAGGGACTGGCGATATTAAAGATTGATTTTGATAAAAAAACAGTTAAAAAAATAACCGATAAGAACTTCGATAAAGCTGCTCTGGCAAAACTTAATGCCATGAAAAATAAGAGTGCTGGTATGGTTGGGAAAAAGTTAACGCCCATTAAAAATTTAAACACCTATTCCATCTTTTCAACTTCGGTAGATGCAGATAATATATACTTGGTGATTCAGGACTTATATGTTAAGGTAAAGACTGACAGAACCGGTACTACTATTAAATGGGGAAGTAAAGGACTCATTGTAGCTTGTTATGATCATGATGGAAATGAAAAATGGATAACTCCCATAAAAAGATTAGCCAAATTCGTTGAAGGTGATATGAATATTGTGAATGGAAATGGCTTGTCAATTGCCCTCAGCAATTATGAAACACCTGAGCGTATATCTCTTTTGGTGCGAAGTCTGGATAAAACCTATCATATTAGTATTGACAAGCAGACCGGAACAGTGAGTGATCCGGTGCTGGTACTGAGTGATGAAAAGGCCTATACCAATTCAAATTGTATGGGTTGGTTTGATGAGGATGAAGTAGTAGTCCTTTCTTTGAAAGGGCTGTCGTTCCTGAAGAAGAATGATTTTTGGCTAAAAGCGGTAAAAATTAACTAACAACCCATATGACCAATCATCAGGTTAACCTGCTTTGATAGTATCCAGTTGAGGCTAATATGGTTACACCTCTATATGACCAAGCATCAGGTTGACCTGTTTTGATAGTAGCCAGTTGAGGTTAATTTGGTTACACCTCCATTTGACCAAGCATCAGGTTGACCTGTTTTTTGTTAGTTTTGCTTAGTTTTAAAGAGGTATTTTCAATCAAGGTAAATTCCTACGAATTCATTTATAACAACTATAGGTATGAAAATTATGTCGCGGATGAGTAAAAAGTTCAAACTATTTTTATGGGTAGCTTTGTTGCCGACCATTTTGATGGCACAAGAGAAACCAACAATCAAACAGGATGCACAAGCCAATAAGATGGAGTGGTTTGAAGGTGCCCGTTTGGGGATCTTTATCCACTGGGGAATTTATGCAGTAGATGGTATTTCAGAATCATGGTCATTTCATAATGGCAGGATATCACACGCGGATTACATGAAGCAGATTAATGGCTTTACTGCTTCCAACTATCAACCTGAAGAATGGGTTAAGTTGATAAAGGAAAGTGGTGCCAGATATGCGGTCATTACTTCAAAACATCATGATGGAGTTGCTTTATGGGATACCCATTTTAATGATTTAAGTATTCCGAAGAAATCACCGGCGCATCGGGATGTTTTAACTCCTTTTGTTACGGAACTCAGGAAAACAGGAATTAAAACTGGTCTGTATTTTTCACTGATTGACTGGACTGATCAGGATTACCCCGGTTTTCTGCGTGATTCATCGAAATACATCCTGGCAGAACATCCTGAAAAATGGAATCGTTTCCTGAAGTTCAGCCATGGACAAATAGGGGAGTTGCTTGAAAAATATAATCCGGATCTCTGGTGGTTTGACGGTGATTGGGAACATACAGCAGACGAATGGAAAGCGCCTGAGATCAGGAAGGCAATTCTTGATCACAATCCCCTGGCAATTATTAACGGGCGTTTGACAGGTTACGGGGATTATGATACACCTGAACAGAATATTCCTATTCACGTCACGCCACACAAAGCCTGGGAATTATGCCTGACTATGAATACGAGCTGGGGCTACCAACCCAAAGACACAGAATACAAAACCCCTGAAGAATTAATAACCATCCTTTCGGAAGTAACCGGGAAAGGAGGGAATCTACTGCTGGACATCGGGCCAAAAGAAGATGGTACTATTGCTGATGAGCAGGTGAACATACTTAAGGAAATGGGAAAATGGACTTCAAAGCATGAGGAGGCTATTTTTAATACACTGGCGGGAATCCCTGATGGACATTTCCATGGCGCTACCTCTTTATCAAAAGACTCAACAGTGCTTTATCTCTTTACGGATGACAGAAGTGATATATTTATCAAAGGACTGACCAGTACAATAAAGAGAGCGACTGTACTTGGCACTCATGAAGAATTACCGGTTAAGGTGGTCGGAAAAATATCCTGGAGTCCGGTTCCCGGTTTAGTCTTCATTGATGTACCGGCAAACCTTCAGGATCAATATCTGACTGTAGTTAAGCTTGAGTTAGATGGTCCCGTGAAATTGTATCGAGGAAAAGGCGGATTCGAGTAAAGATTTATTATAGGATCAAACGATTTGTATTATAGATTAGATCTCTTTTGACCATTCAATTAAGCATTGAGTAAAAAAAACTTGGTCATTATTGCAGCAGAATTTTGAATACTAATTGAAATCATGAAAAAACTACTCTTAATTACGCTTCTTGCTTTATTTGTGCGACCGTGTGCAGGCTCTGAATTTGTTTTGGTTAGAGATGGGAAACCGGTTGCTGTTATTAATCCTATGGATAATGATTCAGTCAGGAAAACTGCAATCCTTTTCAATAAATATATCCGGGAAATAACAGGCACTGAATTGCAGATGAAGCATTTGAAAGGAGGTTATCAGATCAGATTTCAACTTGTTTCACCTGAAACTTTCTCGTCATACACACACCCTGATAACCTTAAAAACAAAGAGGTTCTTAACGATGCATTCAGTATTAAAGTAAAGCGGGGATTCATGTTCATTTCAGCAACTACCATCAGAGGATTGGAGAATGCCGTATACAGTTTTCTGGAAAAATATGCAGGAGTAAGGCATTATGCGCATGATGCTATCGTTATCCCAACGAGGAGTACATTTATAGTTCCTGAAATGGATTGGTTGGATGCTCCTGCCTTTGCCTTTAGAGTGCCTTATTATTATGAGGCAACTTTTCAGAATTACATTGACTTTCATAAACTTTCAGCCTCGCCCAAAGATACTGATAAGCCTTCATGGCCTGTATCAAATGAATGGGGACTATGGGTGCATACGTTACATACATTGCTGCCGCCTGATAAATGGTTTAATGCAAAACCGGAATATTATGCGTTACGCAACGGTATAAGAACTCCTGATCAGGTGTGTTTGTCTAACCCTGAAGTTCTTGAAATTGTGTACCAAAATCTGAAAGAGCAAATAGAAGCTAATCCTTCTGCTAAGTATTGGTCGGTGAGCCAGATGGATAATTTCAACTATTGCCAATGCGACCAATGCCGTGCAACCGATTCAGTGGAAGGTTCGCCTTCAGGGACTATGTTGCGGTTTGTGAATCAGTTAGCTGCACGATTTCCTGACAAGGTAATTTCGACCCTGGCATATCAATATACACGTAAAGCGCCTGCGGTTACCAAGCCTCTGCCCAATGTAAACATTATGCTCTGTACCATCGAGTGCAACCGGAATGTGCCTATTGAAGCAGATACATCAATCGGTAGTTTTTATCATGACTTGAAGTCGTGGTCAGCGCTCACCAACAATATACTGATATGGGACTATGTGATTAATTTTTCACATCTGTTGGCCCCTTTTCCTAATTTCAAAGTATTGGGACCAAATTTGCGGTTATTTGACCACTATGGTGCTGCTATGATGTTTGAACAGGGATTACGAGGCACTAGGGGAGGTGAATTTAGTGAATTACGTTGTTATGTACTTTCAAAACTGTTGTGGAATCCATATCTGGATGCAGATAGCCTGGTCAATGATTTCGTTAACGGATACTATGGGAAGCAGGCTGCTCCTTATATAATGGAGTACATAACGAGGATGGAGGATGAATTGGATAAGTCGGGTAAGGCTCTAACTCTCTATGAACCTCCTTTTACTCATTCAACCGGATATCTTTCACCGGGTAACCTGAAAGAGTATTTCAGAATCTTTAATAATGCCCTGGCTGCATGTAAAGAGGATAGTGTAGCCTCGCATCGTGTTTTGATGGCCATACAATCAGTCAAATATGCCTGGCTTGAAGTAAGTAAGTCACTACCTTTTACTGACGACTGGATTTTTAAGAACCGGGGTGATCATCAGTTGAAGCCGGGTATGGTTGAGATGCTTAATGAATTAGTGGATACTGCTATTAAGTATGGCCCTGAAATTTTCCATGAAACCAGCATTCCTCCTGAAGAGTATCGTATGACTATGATGAACTACTTTAAAGAAGGTATTGCAATGCACAAAGGGGTAGGGAAAAAGACAGACTATATTACTAAGGCTCACGAATTATACAAAGCCAATGGCGACCAGAGCCTTGTTGACGGAGTGCGGGGAACCCAGGCCTGCCAAATGTTATGGCAGGGGTGGTGGGGCGATGACCTTGAAGTAACTATTGATTTAGATAGTTCGCAGAAGGTTAACAGGGTGAAAGTGGGCTATCTTGATGACAATCAGAGCTGGATTATGGCTCCGGGAGCTGTTGAAGTATGGATCTCGGATGACGGCAACACCTTTAGAAGTGCAGGGACGGTGCTCAATAAACAGGCAGGGGAGAAGCTAAAGAAGCATCATTCATCACTTACTGTTGAGTTTGAAGGTGCCTTGTCGGCTCGTTTTGTTAAAGTTAAGGTAGCAAACATTGGCAAACTTCCTGCATGGAGGGGAGTTGACGGTGATGCCTGGCTGTTTGTTGATGAAATGGAGATATACTAAGTGGAAATCACTTTCCCAATAAAACACCCATTCTGATTACCGGGTTTGAATAAGGTGACATGGCATCATCATTGAGGTTCCAGAGGGCCATAATATAGAAGTATGAGTGTTGGGATATCCGCTGACTGAGCCCTCCGCCAACGAACAGGCTATTTACATATACATGGTTAGCCTGCCTCATCATAGTGCTACCTGAATAGTACAACTCATCATAGTTGTACCTAAGTCGCTCATACTCAACATGCGCAAAGAAGTTCTCAAGGAAGTGATATCTGGTATATACACTACCACCCAAAATATTACTCTTCAAATCAAAGCTTTCTCCGGTAGTCTGATCCCGGTAAAAATCCTTGTAACGATAGTACTTATAAGTAGCACCAATGCCGGCTTCAAGCTTAGGAGTAATCCGGTAACCTACCACAGGAGAAAAATCAAGCAGGGTTATAGATCCGAATTGAAGGCCTATACTACCGCCATAAATCAGCCGGTCAGTGAAACTATTGCCGGGCTCAGATTGGTCTTTAAGAACATTTTGACCATAATCAGGGTCTTCTATCTGGCAATAAGTGACCATTGGCGTAAAAATAAGTAGAGCGAAAAGTAACAATAACTGTTTCATGAGTGTTTATAATTGAGTTCCTGTAAGAATAACAATACAAATGGCTAAATTATTAAAAATAACATACCGTACTACTAATCAGGCCCCTACTTTTAAATCTATTCCTGACACAGTTTTAAGAGCAAAAGCTGATACCGACAGTTTGAAAAAAAAGCATGGATTCATTGGATTAAGAATGAAGGTGTTAGGAAAAACTTTAGGAAATAAGTCAGAAAACGTTTGGAGATAAAGCAAAAGGGTGTACTTTTGCAGTCCCGAAACACACTAA